>NZ_VULP01000007.1:0-118440 GCF_009697165.1 Anaerobutyricum soehngenii
TGTGACTATATGTCTCCAAATGATTATGAAGAACTGTATCGTAGAATCCAGAAAGACGAATTGCTGATGGCAAGTTAAGATGAGGAAAACCTCATTTTAACTTGTACTAAATCTTGACATAGGACCAATTTGCACAAAATAGTTAGGAGTAAGAGTATGAAGAAAATGAAAAGAATAGTTGCTATTTTGCTTGCTGTTTTAATGATTACAACGATAGTGCCCGCGAATGCATTAACGGTATCAGCCGCAACCAATAAAGCAACAGTAACGCAACCGGCAAAGTTAAAAAATGTACTGAAAAAGAAGCGCATAACAACAGTTAATATAAAGACAGGAAAAAAATATACTTTTACTACGAAGGCGAAGAAGTATAAAAAGACGATAAATCTTACGGCATCTCGTTCAACTTTTAAAAATAAGGCTGTTTTTAAGAAAGTAAATATTAAAAATATTAATTCTTATGTAGAGATGGCTTCGGGGAATAAGTTGAATGTTACGGCATCTAAAGTGAAACTTCAGATTGCAGCAAAAGCCAAAAATACATCGATTCGTCTGAATAAGAAAAATATGAAAGCAGCAGTAAAGATAAGCGGTTCAATTTCAGCGATTCAGATAAATAAGAAGGCAGATTTAAAAGTTTCTGGTAAGCCTAAGAAAGAATTAAAGATTAAAAATAGTGCAGCGGATTCTAAAATTAATATAGATACGGCTACAAACGTACAGGTTATTTTAAATAAAAAAGCCAATGTACTTATCGGAAAGAGTGTAAAGGGAGCTACTATTATTTTAGCTGCTGGTAGCACAGCAACAATTACCAATTATTCTAAAAAAGAAGTTTCTGTTCGGCAGAGTAATGGAAATATTATAAAGGTTAAGGCTGGACAAAAGAGGACGGTTAGTAATAAAACCAGTTCTGATTCCACGAAAAAGGGAAAGGATAATGTTGTTCCAGTAAAGGCATGGAAAGTTTCTTTTGAGACTAAAGGAGGTACACAGGTACCAGCTCAAACAGTTGAAATAGGAAAGAAAGTAGTGGAACCGGTAGAGCCGTCATGGGATGGATTTACATTTAAAGGATGGTATTTAGACGAGAATTTTAAGAACAAATACGATTTTAACAACAAGGTTTCAGAAGATTTTACATTGTATGCAAAGTGGAGAATGAGTACAGATTCTGATATAAGGCATACGGTAACCTTTGTATTAAATGATGGAAGTGCTGGAACTTATCAGCAATCTACGGTTATAAATAATAATTCTGTATCAAGACCTTTGACCAATCCTTCTCGTGCAGGGTATACATTTAAAGGTTGGTATGATGATGAGACTTTAACTGCAAAATATGATTTTTCCTCTCCAGTCACATCAGATATTACTTTATATGCAGGCTGGGGTAATCCAGAGGGAGAAGACGGTTTATATGCTTCCCAGAATGGAGGAGATACAACCTATGCTATTTCTTCTTTAAAAGTGTCAAACACGAAGGTAGAAGCGGTAGTTAACTCAAATACGTCAGGTATTCTTGTTGTAAGATTTTATGATCCATCGGGTTATTTTGATGAAAATAGCAATTGGAGTGTTGACTCTAAACACTGCTATGGGTATTTATCTGTAAGAACACCGGCGCATTGTGAATCTTCGGTGGTATCTGTTGATAAGCCTTCTGACATGAATTTGCCAATACATTATATAGTAACAGCATCACTCTATGACTCAGAAACAACGAATGAACTGTGTGATACATATATATGTGCAGATTATACTGAGGAAAATGAAGAGTTTGAAAAGTTGACCGTTAATGATTTTAAGAATGAGACAGTTCTTAATTTTGATAAAGATAAGACAGATAACTTTGGGGTACTGGCAAATGAAGTAAAAGAAATAAAATGTACAGGAAGTCAGAATCATATTTCTGTAAAGAGTCAGACCATCAAGAGTGGTGATAGTTTAGTAAATAGAGAAACTTATATATTTTCTAATCCAGATGATACAGTAAAGAGGTTAAAACAGGGAGACAAAGTTTTAATTTATGAAAATGGTACTGCTAAATATATACTTGAAATATCTAATGTATCTGTAAGTGGTGGACAAATTTCCATTACGGAAAGTTTAAATACGGATTTAATGGATTTTTATAGTGTATTAAAAGTAGATATGGGTGTCGAAGAAGCAAAAGCGGAAGTCGGGGGCATTATGAGACATGCAGAAATAATCGATACCGATACGTCAGCAAAAGTCTCACTGGCAACGAATCTTGAATGGAAAATTAAAAATGGTAGTCCTGGAGCATCTTTAAAGGGAGAATTAAAAGGTGAGGCAGAGCTGAATCTTTCTATTAAGTATGATGTGAGAATATTTAGAAAAGATTATTTTGAATGTGCAGTAAAATCTAATATTACAGGAACCTTGCAGGTTAAGTTAGAGGGTTCCATAGATAACAGCTCCAAAGTGAAAAAAGAACTTGAGGGCGTAAAAGTTCCATTTAAGACTCCGATTGTGGGTCTGGATGCGTATACAGCAGTATCCTTCCCGACAGAAGTATCATTTAAAGCAAATGTATCTGTCACCTTAAAGTTTGCTATGAATAATGGTTTCACATATAATAGCAATTCAGGAAGACAGGATATTGATAAGAAGTCATATTCTGTAGACTTTAAGGGAGAAGCAAAATTTGAAGTAAGTACAGGTCCTAAGTTTACAGTAGGTGTTACTTTTATTAAGGATAAATTAGATGCATCAATTGAGGCACAGATAGGAGTGAAGCTAACTGCAGAATTAGCTCTTACACAGAGTGATGATATTTCCAATGTTGATTCGAAACATGCCTGTCATGCCTGTTTGTCCGGAAAGGCAAGATGGTTTGCAAAGGTAAATGTAAAGTTGAAATATAAAATCGTAAAAGATGTACTGGAAGGGACAGCCTTTGATTTGAATGTTATTTCTGTTGAGGGATATGTGAATCCACGACAACGAATACCGGGAGGATTCTATTTATCTCTTAAGAATGATAGAAATAGCATACTTGGAGGTCAGATTAAATTTGGCTGGGGAGAATGTCCAAATAAGAAATACAGACTTATTGTAAAGACAGTAGATAAGGATAATAATGAAATATCCGGAGTAGCACTTACTATTGTGAATAGTAATGGAGATGTTGTACAGTCTGCAAAATCACAATCAAAAGGATATTTATATAATGGTGTTTATAAGGTATCCGGTACCATTGGTGATAAGACAGTTTCCTCATCATTTGTTATTAATGAAGGTGCGAAAAATGTAACTCTTTCAGAAAAATCTCAGTCAACAACTCACATTACAGGAAAGGTAAGAGATGCCGACACTAAGAAGTGGATTGGTGGAGCAACAGTTAAGTTCAATAAGGGAGAAATGACGATAAGTTCTGCTACTACCGATGCAGATGGATTATTTGAGGCGGATCTTCCAGTAGACAGTTATGAGATAGTTGTCAGTAAAGATGGATATGTCAGCGTTACCACGAATGAAACGATTGTAGAAAGTGAAACAAAATACATGGGAACAATAGATTTAGTAGCTGGTGACGAAAATGGACGGGGAGGCTTTAGCGGATATATTACAGATGCCATAACAGGTAAGGCAGTGCAGAATGTAAAGTTACAGATTAGAGCAGGAGCCAACAGTCCAGATACAAATGATATTCTTTTGACGTTAAGTACTGATTCGGGAGGATACTACAGTTATAAGCCAAAAGACATTTTTGGAATTAAAAGAGGTCTTACCAGTGGAATGTACACGGTTACAGCTATCAAAGACGGTTATATCACAAGTAGCTTTAATATTGTAGTAAAAGAAGATGAAGATGTTGATAATCAAAATGGAACAATTTCTCCGGTTTTAAAAGATAAAGAATACCGAATTGTATTAAGATGGGGAAGTCGTCCAAGTGATCTGGATTCACATTACAATGCTATTGTAGAAGCGGATCATGTATATTATTCAAATAAGAGAGGAAAGGCAGCGAATCTTGATGTAGATGACACTAGTAGTTATGGACCGGAAACAATTACAGTAACAGACTTTGATTCACTAAGTAATGGATTTGTTTACTCGGTACACAACTATTCAAACAAGAGTGAAAGTTCAAGTCAGGCACTTTCAGAATCCGATGCATATGTTACAGTATATCACGGAAAGTATGAGCCAGTTGTTTTCCATGTTCCGGTAGGCTATGTGGGAACAGTATGGAATGTATTTAAAGTAAACAGCGAAGGTAATATAGAAGCGATAAATACTTTTGAAAACTGTAGTGATTCATCGAATGTAGGAAGTTCTTTCAGAACATATTAATTCAGGATGTATTAATTAGTGAAAATGTGAGCGGGGCTGCCGCAGTATAGGTCTGAAGCTATAACTGCTGACAGTCCCGTTTTTATGTGCCCTGAAAGATTTTAAAAGTGCTATATGATATGCAATAATGAGCATGGGAGCTAAGCTTTTTCTTGTTAGATTAAAAATATTAAAATATTAGAAAGAATACCTTCTAAAAAAGCGAGAAATAATAAAAAAATGCCTACAGGGAGATAATAACGCTGTATAGTTTTTGGAGCGGTATCTTTTTTTACATAAAATTGTTCGGGATTCGAAGGATTATAGTTAACAGTAACTTTTTCACCAATAGAAAAATAATTATAGTTATGTCCATTTAAAGATTTTTCATATATAAAACCATGAACATCATATTTTACAACGGGGATATATAGATATTGTTTTGTTTGAATATCTGTTGATACATTACATTCTTCTGGAGTTAATCGGATGATTGTACCAGTTACTGATGCAGTGCATACTTTTTCCAACTTTGACTGGTCGTGAGATATTTTATGGCTGAGATAAACAAAGAGAATTCCAATTCCGATAAGTAATAATGGAACGATTCCGCCCATAAGTATTCTAAAGATCATAAGCATTGTCGTCACCTCCTGATAAAAAATTTCCGTCAAAATCAAATATAGAACAATTTTAAAAGTATATTAATGAAATTTCTGTTAGTATAATCATAACAAAACTGTTTATAGAAAGTAAAGTAAAATTAAAAAGTTGACTTTTCCGCGTAAGTGTGTAAATATATAAATATAAATCTGCCAACGCAGAAATTCTGGTTACTGACGGATATGTGAAGAGACACAGTGTAGCCGGAGGGATGGAGACATCCTGTTATTAGCCGACCGTCTGGGCAGCTTCTTTTGAAGTTGCCCTTTTTGTTTTTACCCCAACAATTTATCTCAGTCGAGAAGACTCCCACCTCCTTCAGGCGGCTCGACTTGAATTAAAGACATAGTAAATAGGGCAAGGGTATAAAGCAGAAGAGAAAGTGTGTAAAGTATTTATATGCGTTAAAATGAAAGGAAGAAGGATATGAAAACAGATATTCAGATTGCACAGGAAGCAACAATGCTTCCAATTAAAGATGTAGCAGCAAATTATGGGATTACAGAAGATGATTTAGAATTATACGGAAAGTATAAGGCTAAGTTTTCTGATGAGTTTATGAACAGTCTTGATGAGAAACCAGATGGTAAACTTGTATTAATGACAGCGATTAACCCAACTCCTGCCGGAGAGGGAAAGACAACAACAAGTATTGGTCTTGCACAGGCATTAGAGAAGTTAGGAAAGAAGTCTGTTCTTGCACTTCGTGAGCCTTCTCTTGGACCATGTTTCGGAATAAAAGGCGGAGCTGCTGGAGGCGGATATTCCCAGGTAGTTCCTATGGAAGATTTAAATCTTCATTTTACAGGTGATTTCCATGCAATCACATCTGCAAATAACTTATTAGCAGCACTTCTGGATAATCATATTCAGCAGGGAAATGAGCTTCGCATCGATACAAGACAGGTAATATGGAAACGTTGTATGGATATGAATGACCGTTCTCTTCGTAATATTGTCATTGGCCTTGGAAGAAAAGTAGACGGTTATGTAAGAGAAGATCATTTCGTCATTACAGTAGCAACAGAAATTATGGCGATTCTCTGTCTCGCAGAAGACATTAAAGACTTAAAAGAACGTTTATCAAAGATTATTGTAGCATATGATGTGGATGGTAATCCTGTAACTGCAGGACAGCTTAATGCAGTTGGTTCTATGGCAGCATTATTAAAAGATGCGATTAAGCCAAATATGGTACAGACATTAGAGCATACAGGCGCAATCGTTCATGGAGGACCATTTGCTAATATTGCACATGGATGTAACAGTGTACGAGCTACAAAGATGGCGTTAAAGCTTTCTGATATCGCCATTACAGAGGCTGGATTCGGTGCAGATCTTGGGGCAGAGAAGTTCATGGATATTAAGTGCCGTATGGCAGGCTTAAAGCCAGATGCAGTTGTATTAGTAGCAACAGTTCGTGCTTTAAAATATAATGGTGGTGTTCCAAAAACAGACCTTGCAGAAGAAAATATGGATGCGTTGAAAAAAGGTATCTGTAATCTTGAAAAACATATCGAAAATCTTCAGAAATTTGGTGTGCCTATCGTTGTAACTTTAAATGCGTTTGTTACAGATACAGAAGCAGAACACGACTTTATCCGTCAGTTCTGTGAAGAAAGAGGATGTGAATTCGCTCTGTCTGAAGTATGGGCAAAAGGCGGCGAAGGTGGAATTGAACTCGCTAAGAAAGTATTGAAAACATTAGAAGAAAAAGAAAGTAATTTCAAAGTACTTTATCCAGATAATGCACCTTTAAAAGAAAAAGTAGAAACCATCGCAAAAGAGATTTACGGTGCAGATGGAGTGACATATGAGCCAGCAGCAGAAAAAATGCTTGCGAAACTTACAGATTTAGGATTCGGTGATCTGCCAGTATGTATGGCAAAAACACAGTATTCTCTTTCTGATGATCAGACAAAATTAGGTCGTCCGGAAGGTTTCAACATTCATGTACGTGATGCTTTCGTAAATGCCGGAGCAGGTTTTGTTGTAATCCTTACCGGAGCAATCATGACAATGCCGGGATTACCAAAGAAACCAGCAGCATTTGGCATTGATGTAGATGATAATGGAAAGATCACAGGATTATTCTAAATCCTGATTTGTAGATTTAATGTAGACAAAAAAAGAAAACATACCATATCCCATCTGCTCTGTAGTCGCTGTATTTAAGATGCTCGTCCGCATCTTAAACACGCTCCGAAGCCGCATCTGGGATATGGTATGTTTTCTTTTTTCGTCTATATTAAATCTTATTCTATATTTAACCACATTGCTGGTTTTACAGTGATATTAGTATTGGTTACTTCATATCCATAATCCATAACGGTTTTATCTTTGTATACAAAGCTCATAGAGTTTTCGGCTGCTCCTGGAGTACGAAGCCACCAGCAGCTTTTTGTTTCATGAATGGCATCATAATATTTTGCAACTTCATCACAGCTGAGTAAGAAGAATTTATCTTTCGTATTATTACCTGCTGGAGTTTTATAGGTTGCATTTGGTGTGTTTTTTACAGTTGTTTCCAAAATACTGTTCCGTTCGTTTTCAGTGAAACTTTCCTGAAGAAAATTGTTGTTAAGCCATTCACGTACGGAAGAAGATTCCCAAGTTACATTCTGCCCTTTTTCATCAAATGGTGTTGAACCGAAAGCATTATCTTTGAGTAAAAGTACTTTTCCATCTTTTTTATCGAGTACTCTCCAGTCCATATGGGCAAAAGGAATTACTTCTCCTATTTTGGTGTTTTTAACGCGTGCTTTTTCTAATGTAACAAATTTAGATTCACTGTCTTTATAGTCTTCTTTAGAAAGTGCATTATAATTTTTATAGGCGGTATTCTCGTCTCCGTCTTTATAAGCTTGTTTTGCAGATTTGTAACGGTATTCTAATGCTTTTTCATGGGCGGAAATATCTTTGTTCTTCATATAAACAATTTCGTAGTTCTGCCATGTTTTTTCATAGTTTCCTGTATGTGAGTAAATGCCGGCGAGACATTGTCTAAAGGAAACTGTCCGGGTGAAAAACAGTAATGCAAGCATACAAACGATGAAGGTACAGCTTACAAAAAGACTGTGACGTTTTAACTGGGAAGCTTTCTCATCTGCAAGCTTTTCACAGAGTTTCATCTGTTCTTCGGAATCATTACACTTGATGGCTTCTGCATATACAGAAGGCTCTGTCCATTTTTCAACGAGGGGATGTGTCTGCTCATAGTGGTAAATACGAGAAAAGATTGTTTGAGCAGAGTAGTAGTCATTCGGTGTTTTTGCTTTATCACGAATATGACATGCTTCTTTATATAATTCTATTTTCCCTTCTGCGCGTGTGTTGAACTTCTTTTTCTTGAGTTCTCTAAGAAGTGGCCGCACATCTTTATAAGGTTTGACTTTTTTTAAATATTGGATAGCACGATGATAATATTTGCCCTGGTCTTCAAACTTATTCATATGTTCCGCTATATTAATATATCGGAGGGCAGTTTCATAGTTCTGCTGAGCCAGTTCTTCTTCCGATAAATTATCATGGGTTTCTTCGATGGTGAGATTGATATCAATTTTTTCATCATTTCTCATGGGAAGTTCTTCCTTTCTAAAAATATAGTGAGGCAAAATTATTCAGTGTTTCAGTGATAATGAAACGAATCTGAATAGTTGCAATCAAATTATGTTACCATTTTTTCGGGCAAAATACAAGGCGTTTGCGTAAGAAAACCATCTAATGGAAATTGCCAAAAAAAAGATGCGGATTTCTTAAACATTGTTCAATAAAAAAGGAATAAATGTTGAGAAAAATACGGTAAGTGTGATAATATATTCAGACAGAATGCTAAGGCGTTCCTGAAAAAGTAAGTGTTGATAAATATGCTGTGCAATTTGTTATGCAATTTGCAATGAATTTCAAAGGCAATGATATTTTCTTTGGTATTGGCATGGTATTAGTATACGAGGAGGAAAAGCATGATATATTTTGATAATGCGGCAACAACATTAAAGAAACCAGATGGAGTAGCACAGGCTGTTTCAGATGCTATCATGAATTTGGGAAATGCAGGAAGAGGTGCTTATGATGCATCTTTACATAGTATGCGAATGGCCTACGAAACGAGAGAATTATTGAATGAACTTTTTAATGGAGAAGGACCGGAGCAGATTGCGTTTATGTCTAATGCAACGGAAGCTTTAAATACGGCAATTAATGGGATGATTCAGTCGGGAGATCATGTTGTGACAACAGTTATGGAACATAATTCGGTACTTCGTCCGTTATATTTAAAAGAACAGACAGGGGTTGCGCTTACTGTTTTGCCACTTGATGAGAATGGGTTGATTTCCAGTGAAGCTTTTGAAGAGGCGATTCGTCCAGATACGGAAGCGATTGTTTGTACGCATGCATCGAATGTAACAGGCACAGCGCTTAATTTATATAGAATAGGAGAAGTATGTAAACGTCATGGATTACATTTTATTGTTGATGCTTCACAGTCAGCAGGAATTCTTCCTATAGATATGCAGGCAATGAACATTGATGCATTGTGTTTTACCGGGCATAAAGGATTGTTTGGACCGCAGGGAACGGGGGGAATCTGTCTTAGAAAGGGGATAACGATTCGCCCGCTAAAGGTAGGTGGAAGCGGAATACATTCTTTTGATAAAGAGCAGCCGCAGTTTATGCCGGAACTTTTAGAAGCCGGAACGATAAATGCACATGGGATTGCTGGTTTAAATGCTTCACTTAAATATCTGAAGAAGGAAGGCCTGGAAAAGTTATATACAAAAGAAGCGCTTCTTACGAAGACATTTTATGAGGGAGTGCGTCGTATTGAGGGTGTGAGAGTGTATGGTAACTTTGACCAGGAAAAAAGAGCGCCTGTAGTATCGTTAAATATTCGGAACGAGGATGCAGGAAAGGTTAGTGAAATTCTTTGGGAAGATTATGGAATTGCAACAAGAGCAGGAGCACACTGTGCCCCGCTTATGCATGAAGCGCTAGAAACAACGGAGCAGGGTGTTGTCCGTTTTAGTTTCTCAAGTTTTAATACGATAGAAGAAATCAAACAGGGGATCGAAGCAATTCGGGAGCTTGCATCTGAATAATAAAGATAAAATAAAAAATAGACAATTATAAGCAGATTTTTCTTGCTTAAAAAGAATAAAATGACAAGAAATATTCGGTCCAGATATTTGCAAAAATGATAAAATGCACAAAATAATAACGATAAATATTGAAGTCTTAGTATAGTTATGCTGTTCTAAATACAGTGTAAATAATGAAAACACCATAAAAGGAGGATATGAATATGAAGAAATTTACAAAAATCTTTGCATTTGCAATGGCATTGATGATGGTATTCGCACTTCAGGCTCCGGTAAGTGCAGCGGAAAAAGGAGCAGTGCAGGCTGTAAATCAAGAGCAGGCGCAAGCAACAGTACAGGCGGATACATATACACATAGAGTATATAGCCTTTATTACAATCAATCTATGAAAAAATGCCCAGTCACAATACAAGTTACAAGTAATTCTTCTAATCATTATACATATGAAGTTCAGTTATTAGATCATACGAAGAAAAAAGTTATCGCTCAGGATGATTGTGCATTATATGCATTTTTTGATTAAAAAAAGAATCAGCTTTATTACTATAGAGTAAGAGCAACTGCATATGATTATACACAGAAAAAATATGTTCCTGTTTCTGACTGGTCTTATGGTTATGGTATTAATACTGCTATATGTAAGGTTAAATTATCCGGTAAGAAGATCAAGATAAAAGTACCTAAAGTAAAGGGTGTTAAGAAGTTTACTTTGTATATGTCAACAAAGAGTGATAAAGGGTATAAAAAAGTTAAGAAAGTAAAACCAGGAAAGACAGTTGTAATATCTAAGTTTAAGAATAAGGCGTTTAAGAAGGGAAAATATTATTATTATAATGTTGTTTCTAAGAAAAATGAAACAAGATTAAAACATAATTTCCATATTTACACCAAATATGTTCGTAGATAGGTAAATATTAAAAATCCCAGTAAGGGGAAGGCTTTTTAGCCTTTCCTTTACTGGGATTTTTTTGGAGTATCAATTAGTCAGCTTTTGGACCTGCTTCTGCGATATTCTTTGGCATGTTAGGATATTTCTTAGTGAAGTTATCCTGGAACATCTTAGCAAGCTTTTTAGCCTGTGCATCGTAAGCAGCTTTATCTTCCCATGTGTCACGAGGGTTCATGATTTCAGAAGGTACGTTAGGACATGTCTGAGGAATGTCTACGTTAAATACTTCATCATGTTTGTACTCTACATCATCAAATGTTCCGTTTAATGCTGCAGTTACCATTGCACGAGTATATTTTAACTTCATACGGCTTCCTACTCCGTAAGGACCGCCTGTCCATCCTGTGTTTACAAGATATACTTTTGTGTTGTATTTTTCAATTCTTTCTCCAAGCATGTTAGCGTATACAGATGGATCCATTGGCATGAATGGTTCACCGAATAATGTGGAGAATGTTGGCTGTGGTTCTGTGATTCCACGTTCTGTACCAGCAAGTTTGGATGTGAATCCTGTTACGAAGTGGTACATAGCAGCGTTCTCATCTAATCTGGAGATTGGAGGAAGTACACCGAATGCATCAGCAGTTAAGAAGATAACTACTTTAGGGATTCCGCCAACACCAGGGATCTGTGCGTTAGAAATATAATCAACTGGGTATCCTACACGAGTATTCTCTGTAAGAGATCCATCATCAAAATCAAATTCACGAGTTTCGTCATCCATGACAACGTTCTCTACAAGGCTTCCGAACTTAATCGCATTGTAGATTTCTGGTTCGTTTTCAGCGCTTAAGTTGATACATTTAGCGTAGCATCCACCTTCGAAGTTGAAGATTCCTCTGTCAGACCAGCCATGCTCATCATCACCGATTAATTTACGGTTAGGATCAGCGGAAAGAGTAGTCTTACCTGTTCCGGATAAACCAAAGAATACTGCTGTTTCATGAGTTTCAGGATCCATGTTAGCGGAGCAGTGCATTGGAAGCACGCCTTCTTTTGGCATTAAGAAGTTCATTACAGAGAATACAGACTTCTTAATTTCTCCTGAGTACTGAGAACCACAGATTACTACCTGTTTCTGTTCATAGTCAACGATGATAGCTGCTTCAGAATGAGTTCCATCGATTTCTGGAATACACTTGAATCCAGGTGCAACGAAGATTGTGAAATCAGCTTCGCCGTAGTTTTCTAATTCTTCTGCTGTAGGACGAATTAAAAGCTCATGAATGAAAAGATTCTGGCTTGCTAACTCGTTAATGATACGGAACTTTCTTGTGCAGACAGGATCAGCACCAGCCTTACCATCAAAGATGAAGATTTCTCTGTTCTGAAGGTAAGCAACTACTTTTGAACGGATAGCATTGAACTTCTCCTGAGTGATAGGAACGTTAACGCTTCCCCATGCAATGTCATCATGAACAGAAGGAGTATCAACGATGAATTTATCTTTAGGAGAACGTCCTGTATATTTACCTGTAGTTACAACGAGTGCGCCTGTATTAGAGAGTTTGCCCTCTCCTCTTCTTAAAGCTGCCTCTGTTAACTGTGCAGGTGTTAAGTTGCGGTAAACTGCTTTAGGATTCACAATCCCAAGTTTCTCGATACCATATGTTTCCATTGTAATACCTCCTAAGTTATATTTGAATTAACTAATACCAATTTTTCAACAATCGTTCCTAGTATAGCAATGAAGGATTGAAATGTCAATTATTCAAAACAAATAAAATGACTAATTGTGAGAAAAAATATTAAAAATATTTAAAAATCAAGGGTATTTACATATATCTTTTAAGAAACATTACTGAGAATTTCTGTTTCTTTTTCTATTTCCTGTCTTAAAATTGAAAAATTGCAGGAACCAACATTCAGAACTGCTTCATGAAAATCAGAAATTTTAAAAGCTTTTCCGAGGGAATCAGCCATAGTTTGTTTTAATTGATCTAATTCGTAGCAGCCGATACTGTAGGAGAGATAAGTTGTCGGATTTTCAATGACATAACGATAAAGCTTTTGGGCACCATCTTTATCTATGCCATAAGTCTGTAAGTAATTTGCCAGAGCATTTTCATCATAATTTTTATAATTTACATACAGATCGCTGAGAGAAGATAAGGATAGCGAGAGCAGGTCATTATCCCGGTAAAGCTGGCGGAGCTGCTTTGTTGTTTGTTCATCGACATTTTTAAATTCAATAAAGTTATAGCTGTATAGCTGAGCGTAAGTTCCCCAGCCTTCATCATAGCCGGCACAGTGGAGAAATGTCCGAAGGGGAGAGGGATTCGTAGTTAAAAAATAATTTGTCTGATACAGATGTCCCGGATAGCCTTCGTGAGCAAGGGTAGAAAATAATTCATTAGAATCCACGCGGCTTTTATTTATGTAAATAATATTATCTTTGGTGCTGTCGATTGGCGGTACAAGGTAGAATGCACAGGCGGAAGTACCGGAGAGTGCATCAGGAACATTTTTGAGCTGGCAGGAAATATTTTTTATTTCCGGAAAGTCGATTAGCGAATCATTTTTTAACGTGTTCATAATTTCTTTTGGTGCAGAAAGAGCAGGAGTTGCAGAGAGATATTCTGTATACAAATCCTTATTCTTTGTAGTGAGAGAAGAAATATCTTTTACTGTATTTTTTAACTGTGATTCTAAAATAGTAATACAGTCTTCCGGAGAAAAATCTGTTCCTACATTAGATATAAGCAAAAACTTATAATAATCCTGCCCATTTTTATACTCGCAAAGTCTTTCTTTAGAAGAAGTATTTTTTGATTCATTTATATAAGTTTGTAAAGAAGTTTTCAGTGATTTATATGCAGGAAAAACTTTATCGGTAACAAGCAGACGGTTATTTGCAATATAACTTGCTTTCTGGTCTTTACTTAAAGATTCTACCTCAGCTAAACGTTCCTCAAAGCTTTGGATGAGGAGATTATTTTCTTCACTTGCATTGAGAAACTGATCAATCTGATCAATGGTATCAGAAATTACGAAAGAAGGACTTATGATACCTGCATTTCGCCGTTCCTGTTCAAAATCAAGAATCTGAGTAAAAAGTTCAGGAACCTGGTTGACAAGAGAAAGATAATCTTTTACGTCTTTTTCGTTATCCAGGCGGTATTCAGAAAGAGTTACCGGAATTTCGGACTGTAAACCGTTTGTGCCAAGTGGGGAAGAATAAAGGATGTATTTTTCGTTCATAATAGATTCGTTCAGATAATCCTGAAAAATCTGCCAGGTAAGTTTTTGCTTTTTTGTCAGATTGCTTGTTGGAAAGGTATAAAGTTTTTGAAGTAATTCTTTTGAACGGCTACAGTTCTTTTTTAAAGTATCGGAAGAAAGATCTCCATAGGTTGGAGAGACAGGGGTTTTGATTCCATATGCAGACGGATTCGAAAGTTTAAAATGAAGAGTGACGGTATTTTCAGCAGCATATTCCCTGAAACAAGAGTTAAGAAAGCGGTCAAACTTCTTTTGCTGTAAAGAAGTTTGCGTAGAAGCTTGTCCGCAGCCAAACAGGATGGTTCCGGAAAGCAGAATAAAACAGATGCTGGCAAATAGTGTGTGACGATGGTTTTTCTTCATAGCGGCCTCCTTTTATATCATTTTTATATCAGAAGATGAAAAGTATTTGGTATTATACTATGAATTATACAGGAAAACTATTAGTTTTTCAGAAAAATAACCATAGACGAATATTCGGATTTATTTTATAATAAAAAATGTTTGACTATAGATAGTACACCTAAGGACAGGTTGCACAGGAGGTATATAGATAAATGAGTAAGAAACCATATTACATTACGACTGCGATTGCTTATACATCAGGTAAGCCTCATATTGGAAATACTTATGAGATCGTTTTAGCAGATGCAATTGCAAGATTTAAAAGAAAAGAAGGCTATGATGTACGTTTCCAGACAGGAACCGATGAACATGGCCAGAAGATTGAGTTAAAGGCAGAAGAGGCTGGAATTTCTCCAAAGGAATTCGTAGACAATACTGCAAAAGAGATTAAGAGAATCTGGGATTTAATGAATACATCCTATGATAAGTTTATCCGTACAACAGATGAAGATCATGAGAAACAAGTTCAGAAGATTTTTAGAAAACTGTATGATAAAGGAGATATTTATAAGGGATATTACGAAGGAATGTACTGTACACCATGTGAATCATTCTTTACAGAATCTCAGTTAGTAGATGGTAAGTGTCCGGATTGTGGACGTCCATGCCAGCCTGCAAAGGAAGAGGCATATTTCTTCCGTATGAGTAAATATGCAGACCGTCTGATTCAGTATATTAATGAGCATCCTGACTTTATTCAGCCGGAATCCCGTAAGAACGAGATGATGAATAACTTCCTTTTACCGGGACTTCAGGACTTATGTGTATCCCGTACTTCTTTCACATGGGGTATTCCTGTAGATTTTGATCCAAAGCATGTTACTTATGTATGGCTTGATGCATTAACAAACTATATTACAGGTCTTGGATATGACTGTGATGGGGAAAGTGGAGAATTATTTAAGAAATACTGGCCGGCAGACTTACATTTGATCGGTAAAGATATTATTCGTTTCCATACAATTTACTGGCCGATCTTCCTAATGGCATTAGATCTCCCACTTCCAAAACAGGTATTTGGTCATCCTTGGTTATTACAGGGTGATGGTAAGATGAGTAAATCAAAAGGAAATGTTATTTATGCAGATGATCTTGTAGAGTTATTTGGTGTAGATGCTGTCCGCTATTTTGTACTTCATGAGATGCCTTTTGAAAATGATGGTGTTATTACATGGGATCTTTTAGTAGAACGTATGAATTCCGACCTTGCGAATACTCTTGGAAATCTTGTTAACCGTACTATTTCCATGTCTAATAAATACTTTAATGGTGTTGTTGCCAATGCTGGTGTCACAGATGGATTTGATAAGAATCTTATGGATGTGGCATTAGATACAAAGCATAAAGTAGTAAAATGTATGTCCAAACTCAGAGTAGCAGATGCTATGACAGAGATTTTTAACTTATTTAAACGTTGTAATAAATACATTGATGAGACAATGCCATGGGCTTTAGCAAAAGATCCTGAGAAGAAAGACAGACTGTCTACTGTCCTTTATAATTTAGTAGAGAGCATCACAATCGGTGCTTCCTTACTTACTCCGTTCATGCCGGAAACAGCAGAAAGAATCTTTGCCCAGCTTAATTCTTCTGAAAGAAGCATGGATGAACTTGAGATGTTTGGTCTTTATAAGTCTGGTAATAAGGTAACAGATAAACCGGAAATTCTTTTCGCAAGACTTGATGCAAAAGAAGTACAGGCAAAAGTTGAGGAACTGAATGCTTCAAAACAGACACAGGAAGCAGAAGAAGAGAAAAAGGATGATGAACCTGTAATTGATATCGAAGCCAAAGAAGAGATTACATTTGATGATTTTGAAAAAATGCAGTTCCAGGTTGGCGAGATCATTGCCTGCGAGGAAGTAAAGAAGTCCAAAAAACTTCTCTGTTCTCAGGTTAAGATTGGAAGCCAGGTAAAACAGATTGTTTCCGGTATCAAGAAACATTACAGTGCAGAAGAAATGGTTGGCAAGAAAGTTATGGTACTTGTGAACTTAAAACCTGCTAAATTAGCTGGAGTTCTTTCTGAAGGTATGCTTTTATGTGCTGAGGACGAAAATGGAGAATTATCTCTTATGGTTCCAGAAAAGAAGATGCCAGCAGGAGCAGAAATCTGTTAATATGTAGATTTCGTGGAGACGAAAAAAGAAAAAATACCATATCCCATCTGCTCTTGTAGTCGCTGTATTTAAGATGCTCGTCCGCATCTTAAATACGCTCCGAAGCCGCATCTGGGATATGGTATTTTTCCTTTTTTCTGACTATTCTAAATCTACAGTTGGTAAGAATGGGGATTCTCCAGAAGGGAGTAGGTTTGGCTGAATTGTATTCTTTTTCTTTATTATAAATTCTTTACAATTCAGCATAAAATTTTGTTTCAGCGGCTTACTGGTTTTGATAGCAAATTAGTGATTTATGTTGGAAAAAAGGGGATTGTCCAGAAGATTATGATTTTTTAACTGATTTGTGTGTCTGAAGTAGACAGCCGCTGAAGGAATGATTATTGCTGAATTGCTAAAAGATTGTGGAAAAGAGAAGAAACTTCTTAATTAAGTATTACATTTTGTGACTTTGTGCTATGGAATTCTGACCATAGGAACTTAGGACTCATTTTTCCTAAGTTCCTGTTTTTCTGGGCAGAATGGAATGTTTAGCGCAACGGAACAAAATGAAACTTAATTAAGAAGTTTCTTCTTGTTCATAGTTTGGAATGCAATTCAGCTAAGTAATCAAGCTGCCTTCAGTGGCGTATGTTTCCTTTAGCAATTAGCAATTAAAGAGGTATATTATGATTTTTGATACACATTCTCATTATAATGACAAGCAATATACACAGGACAGGGAAGCTGTCCTTGCATCTTTAGAAGATGCAGGTGTAACACAGGTAGTAAATGTAAGTGCGAGCTGGAAAGATTTACAGGATACGTTAGAGCTTATTCAGAAGGTTCCGTTTATGTATGGGGCAGTCGGAATTCACCCGGATCATGTTGGCGAGTTGAATGAAGAGCGGTTGAGACAGCTTCGGGAATATTGCCACAGAGACAAGGTTGTTGCAGTTGGAGAAATCGGACTGGATTATCACTGGAACGTAGAACCAAAGGAAGTACAGCAGGAATGGTTTGTCAGGCAGCTTCATCTTGCAACAGAAGAAAAACTGCCGGTAATTATACACAGCAGAGAAGCTTCACAAGATACATTTGATATTATGAAAAAGGAACATGCAGGGACAACAGGTGGTGTGATCCACTGTTTTTCCGGTTCTGCTGAGATGGCAAAAGAATATGTGAAAATGGGGTATTATATCGGTGTAGGTGGTGTTGTTACTTTTAAAAATTCTCGTGTATTAAAGGAAGTAGTAAAGGCTATTCCTTTAGAGCATATCGTAGTAGAAACGGATTGTCCTTATCTTGCACCAACACCGCACAGGGGAAAGAGAAACAGTTCTGCATATCTGCCGTTAGTTATAGAAGAAATCGCGAAATTGAAAGGAATTACGGCAGAAGAAGTAGAAGATGCAACTTATGAAAATGCCCAGAGATTATATGGCTTAATTCGTTAGACAAGCAGATACACAGACGACCTCTGGAAGAGAAAGAATTCATATCTGTGACTTTAGTCGCGGCGTGTTGAATGTTCGCTCCTGCACTCACATTCAACACTTGCTCCGAGGTCACAGATATGGATTCTTTCTCTTCTAGAGGTCTGTTTTTTGGCTGCTTTAAGATCAAGTGATACGAAGCATTTTTTACATATTGTCCCTTTCTCAATTTCGTCTCTTGAATGAAATAGCTATTTCATGTATTATTACATTACTATAGAGAAACTAAGTAAAAATTTAAGGGAAGGTTTAAGAACTGATTTCCCGAATATAAAAATGCTGTAATAAGTGTTATAAATGATTTTTTATGTTTTGTGGGAATGTTCTATCGCAAGAATACCTTAATCTTCTGTAACAAAATTTATAATAATATCCTTCAGTGCGAGTATTTGTACGCATTGCCACAGTATAGTGGAGTAGAAATCCTGGCGGCAATGAGGAGCAATGAAGGATATTATTATAAATTCTGTTTTCAAAGATTTTATCTTGTGATAGAACATGTTCAAAGACGAAAGTTGAATCTTATGACAGCAAAAGGAGGTTTTATGGCGAATTTAGGAAATCCGCAGGAGACGATTGCTGTTTTACAGCGGTATGGTTTTAATTTTCAGAAAAAATATGGACAGAACTTTTTGATTGATACACATGTACTTGATAAGATTATCGGAGCAGCACAGATTGGTCCGGATGATTTTGTGTTGGAAATCGGTCCGGGAATCGGAACGATGACACAGTATCTGGCAGAAGTGGCAAGGGAGGTTGTTGCTGTTGAAATTGATACAAAGCTGATTCCGATTCTTCAGGATACGTTAAAGGAATATGATAATGTAACGGTATTAAATGAAGATATTTTAAAAGTGGATATCCGTAAAATTGCAGAAGAAAAGAACGGTGGTAAGCCAATCAAGGTCGTTGCCAATCTGCCATATTATATTACAACACCAATTATCATGGGATTATTTGAGAGTGAAGTGCCACTCGATTCCATTACAGTTATGGTACAGAAGGAAGTGGCAGACCGTATGCAGGTAGGACCGGGAACGAAAGATTACGGCGCGCTTTCTCTTGCAGTGCAGTATTACGCTGAGCCATATATCGTAGCTAATGTGCCTCCAAATTGCTTTATTCCAAGGCCAGCCGTTGGGTCAGCCGTTATTCGCCTGACACGCTATCAGGAAAAGCCGGTGAAAGTAAATGATGCCTCTTTTATGTTTAAAATTATTCGCGCTTCTTTTAATCAGAGAAGAAAAACATTGCAGAATGGACTGTATAATTCCAGCGAACTGCGTATACCGAAAGAAAAAACGGTAGCGGCGCTTGAGGAGATGGGGCTTACTCCGACAATCCGAGGGGAAAAACTTTCTTTGGAGGAATTTGCACAGTTATCAGATATTCTTGGAAGATAAACACACTGCTGTCATAAAAGTAGTTTGCCGGAATACATTAGTGAAAAAGGAGTATCATCATGGCAGATTATCAACGGATACTTTCTTATCTGTATCGTTATGAAAAGTCAGAAAAAAAAGAATGTCTTGGATTTATTAAGGCAGAGCAAAAATCAGCTATTCTTAAGCTGACTATTCAGATAAACGATGAACGATTATTACATGGAATGGAATTAAAACTATGTTTCTATGAAAAGCAGGGAGAACACTGGGGAGTCCGAAAGATTGATTCGATCATAACAGAAGAAGATAAAGAGGAATTTCATCAAATATATTCTAAAGAGCAGCTTCCGGAAGGTTTCGATATAAAGAAACAGTCAGGTGTTGTGTTGTATTATCAGGAAGAATACTATTATGGAAGTGTCTGGATTGGTGAGGAAATCCCTGCAGAAGTGTTGAAATCATTGCAGTGGAAGAGAAAGGAAGAACCTGTAGATCATGTAGATTATGTAGATAATATTGATGATATTAATGACATCAATGCAGGCAATCTGGATGAAAACGTGGATCATACTGCTATGCGTAAGTTGGCTGAAAATACAGATGAGCGTATAGATGATATTGATATTAGTGAGCAGATTAAGAATGCAGATGATACGGATGTTAGTAAGCAGATTGAGAATGCAGATGATACGGATGTTAGTAAGCAGATTGAGAATGCAGATGATACAGATGTTAGCAATCAGGCAGAGAGTACAGATAATATTAAGGAGCAAGAACAGAATATAGCTAATTTTATTGCTGCAGATAACAATGATAAGATAGGCAATACTGGGTTAAATAATATGGAAGTAAATATGGATACAGACATAGAAGAAGTAAACGCTCCTGTGGATGAATTTGAAAAAATGTGGATAAACTCTGTAAAACAAGACCCTCCTGTGGATAATATTTTTAATACTGCCTTTTATGAAGGGTATAAAGTATCAATAGCAAAGCTAAAAAAGCTGGGAGAAGAAGCCAGACAGTTAGCAGATAATCAATTTCTTTTAAAAGGATATGAACGCTATAAGCATTTGTTAATGGGCAAGGTAAGATACGCAGGAGAAAAAAGATATTGTGTTGGAGTTCCTGGTATTTATGAGAATAGGGAAAAATATATGGCGGAACTTTATCAGTTCCCGATATTTTTATCGCTGACAGAGAATAGAATGAAAACAGGCAATTTTGGCTACTGGCTTTATCTTTTAAAGGGCAGGGAGTAAATAATCAGGAAAGGCCGTTATTTTTAGAGGAATGAGCAACTGGCAAACAGGAGAACATTTTATGAGAAAATACACAGAAGATGAAAAGTTTATGAAAGAGGCAATCAAGCAGGCAAAGAAGGCGGAAGCAATCGGAGATGTTCCCATTGG
Source organism: Anaerobutyricum soehngenii (assembly GCF_009697165.1). Lineage (NCBI taxonomy): Bacteria > Bacillati > Bacillota > Clostridia > Lachnospirales > Lachnospiraceae > Anaerobutyricum > Anaerobutyricum soehngenii. Next base: position 21,043 of record NZ_VULP01000007.1, read on the forward strand.
CTGTGTTATTGTCCATGATGGAAAGGTGATTGCCCGGGGATATAATAAACGAAATAAAGATAAGACGGTTCTTGCACATGCAGAGCTTCTTGCTATGAAAAAAGCGTGTAAAAAGCTTGGCGACTGGCGATTGGAAGACTGTACGATGTATATTACTTTAGAACCTTGTCAGATGTGTGCCGGAGCGATCGTGCAGGCACGTGTGACCAGAGTGGTTATTGGAAGCATGAATGCGAAGGCCGGCTGTGGCGGTTCCATTCTTAATCTTCTTGAAATGCAGGAGTTTAATCATCAGGTGCAGGTTGAAAGAGGAGTACTTCAGGAGGAATGTTCGGAAATGCTTTCTGCATTTTTCAGAAAGTTAAGAGAGATTCAGAAAGAAAAAAAGAGAAAAAGAAAGCAGATGCAGGAAGAAAATCAGGATTAAAAGAAAATCAGAGGCATTCTGGAAAACAGAGTCAGTTGAATATCTGACTCTGTTTTTTTTTTCTTCTTGTTGGAAAAGAATAAAAATACTTAATAAATATCAAGGAAAAAGGTGAATAAATGAAAAGAATATGATATTTTAAAGGTAGAAAAATTTGGATAGAAATTTAAAGGGGTATATGGAGAAAGGATGAAGGTATGAAGAAAAGAATAGTATCATTTTTGATGGCAGGAATGATTTTTATGATTTCACCATTGCAGGGGATTGCGCAGGTTGTTTCAACAGAGATTATAGAGGATACTTCCCAGGGAAAAGATATGACAAAAGTTTCTTCTGAGAATATGCAGGAGATAGATACGACAGAGGTTTCTTCTGAAAACACACAGAAGGAAGAATCTGATTTTGTTATTACAGATGGTATTTTAACTGAGTATACAGGGGAAAAAACAGAGGTTATGATACCAGATGGAGTAGCCAGCATTGAAGAGCATGCCTTTAAAGAGAATAAGGTTATTACAAAAGTAGTATTTCCAGACAGTGTGAAGACTATAAAGTATATGGCTTTTCAAAATTGTACTTCGTTGAAAGAAATTTATTTTGGTAATAAGTTAGAGCAGATTAACGGGAATGCTTTTTATGGATGTAAGACAGTGCAGAATATAACATTTACAGGTCTGACTGTGCCAACAATAACAAATAAGCAGGATTTTTTTGGAAGAAGTGGAGTAGTAGGCCTTGAACGTATTTATGTGGAAGCTGGTTGTTATGGAAGATATGTGGCGGCGTATGGACAGTCAATATCAGATAGTACAAGAATAATTGAATTAAAGTCAGATGATTTTGTTATAGAAAATGGAGTTCTGGTGAATTATGCTGGAAATGCTGAAGAAGTAAGGGTTCCAGAGGGAATAACAGAGATAGGAAGAGGAGCATTTCAGAATAACAAGACAATAAAGAAAGTGATTTTGCCAGATGAGGTTATAACAATAGGGGCATATGCGTTTGCGGGATGTAGTAGTCTTGAAAGTATAAATATGCCAAAAAAAGTAGAGGTAATAGGAGATAAAGCTTTTTATGGATGTGGGTCTTTAAGCGGAAGTTTGTTGTTGCCGGATCATCTTGTATCGATAGGAGCCAGTGCGTTTTACAATTGTACTTCTTTGACAGGAAATTTAAATATACCAGACAGTATAACAAGTATTGGGAAAAGTGCATTTTTCAATTGTAAAGGATACAATGGAACGCTTTGTTTGTCGGCAAAATTGACCCAGATAGAAGAATCTGCTTTTAACGGATGTAAGTTTACAGGGACGTTGAATTTGCCAGAAAGTATAAAAACAATAGGATATGGAGCGTTTTGGTCCAATAAATTTAGTGGAGAAGTAATAATACCCGATAAGACAGAAACGATAGGAAACAGTGCCTTTGCATCCTGTACAGAATTGGAAAGGGTTATATTTGGAGAAAATGTAAGTCGTATTGGAAGCTATGCGATTAGCGGATGTGTAAAGATAAAGACATTAACATTTAAAGGACTTACACCGCCATCACTTACTTGCTATGAGTTTTTTGGAAGTAGTAATGGTCCAGCTAATCTAGAAACAATCTATGTTCCATCTGGTACTTATAAGGCGTATCATACAGCATATGGAGCAGGAATGGGAGCAGGAGTCCGTCTTATAGAAGAGGGAGCTGATGACCTTATCATAGAGGGAGAATCGTTAGTGTCGTACATAGGAGATGCTGAAGAAGTAAGGGTTCCAGAGGGAATAACAGAGATAGGAAGAGGAGCATTTCAGAATAACAAGACAATAAAGAAAGTGATTTTGCCAGATGAGGTTATAACAATAGGGGCATATGCGTTTTCAGGATGTAGTAGTCTTGAAAGTATAAATGTGCCAAAAAAAGTAGAGGTAATAGGAGATAATGCCTTTTATGGATGTGGGTCTTTAAGCGGAAGTTTGTTGTTGACGGATCATATTGTGTCGATAGGAGCCAGTGCGTTTTACAATTGTACTTCTTTGACAGGAGATTTAAATATACCAGACAGTGTAACAAGTATTGGGAAAAGTGCATTTTTCAATTGTAAAGGATACAATGGAACGCTTTGTTTGTCAGCAAAATTGACCCAGATAGAAGAATATGCTTTTAACGGATGTAAGTTTACAGGGATATTGAGTTTGCCAGAAAGTATAAAAACAATAGGATATGGAGCGTTTGTGTCCAATAAATTTAGTGGAGAAGTAATAATACCCGATAAGACAGAAACGATAGGAAACAGTGCCTTTGCATCCTGTACAGAATTGGAAAGGGTTATATTTGGAGAAAATGTAAGTCGTATTGGAAGTTATGCGATTAGCGGATGTGTAAAGATAAAGACATTAACATTTAAAGGACTTACACCGCCATCACTTACTTGCTATGAGTTTTTTGGAAGTAGTAATGGTCCAGCTAATTTAGAAACAATCTATGTTCCGGGCGAGGCTCTGGAGATTTATAAGAGTAAATGGGGTTCTTATGTTGGAAGTAATGTGACATTTTCTTCTGATTTTATGACGACAAAGGTGGGAAATCTTTGCATAGAATATGCATTCAGTCACAGTGTGAAGTTAAAATGGAATTCATCTTTGAGTGAAAAGATACAGGGATATCATATTTATCGTGATGGCGTTTTGGCAGGTACAGTGAAAGACTGTAGTTTTTCAGAGGATAATCTGAAAATGGGAAGTTATACCTATGAAGTGGCAGGATATACGGAGAGTTTAGATGAGGATAAAGAAAGTGTACAGGAAACAGCAAGAGCTTCTCTTAATGTGACACTGAAAGAGCCAGAAGTAACGAAAATTTATACGGAATATGATGGAAATAAACTTTGTCAGGAAGGAAGTAATTTATATGCTTCTGTTAAGAATATAGGAAATCTTGGCTCTAAAGATGAAAAGACAACATGGGGTAGATTTTATTTGCTTCAGAATGGAAAGAAAACACCGCTATGTAATGCGATTACAGAAAAACATTATAAGAGTGAAGATCATGCAGTATATCAGATGTCATGGGATATTCTTGATGTAAAGGATGGAATATATACAATTATATTTGAAATAACAGATGCTGATGGAGAAACAGGAAGTGCAACTGCAGAAGTAGAGATTGATCGATCTGCGCCTGAAAGAATTTCCAAAATAACAGCGCTTGGAGATGTCAATAAAATTGTTCTGTCATGGAGTCTGGCACACGAGCTTGAGACAAATTGCTATTATATTTATCGAAAAGCAGAAGATGAGAATCAGTATACTCGAATTAAGAAAATATATGGAAGGGATACCGTTAGTTATACGGATGTAAAGGCAACTCGTGATGTAAAATATGAGTATTATATTACTGCGGTAAATACTATGGGCAGGGAAAGTGAGCCGTCAGATGTTGTGGCGGCAAAGCCTTCAAAAGATGAGGAAAAACCAAGAGTTGTACAGATGAGTCCGGAAAATGGCAGTGCAGTCAGTGGTGTGCAATTTATTTCTGTACAGGCAGAAGATAATATAGGGGTAGTAAAGACAGAGATACAAGTTTCAGAAGATGAGGGCCAGTCATGGGAAAAAGTTGGAGAGAATACATCGGGAAATGGAAAGATTGCTTTAGATACCAGAAAGTATAAAGATGGAAAGCTTCTTGTAAAGGGGCTTGCATATGATGCGCAGAGTAATGTTAGCACAGGGCTTTCTTATGCCTACAGAGTAGACAATACAGGCCCGGAGCAGGTAAAGGGATTATCTGGCGAAACGACCTCTACTACAGCGACACTTCGTTGGAATGATGTTGCAGATAAGGATTTTTCTTATTTTCGACTGGAAAGAAAGCAGGAAGATGGGGTATTTAAGAAAGTACAGGATATTTATAACACACTTGGAGTAAACCTTACTGATTTGACAGCCAATACGATATATATTTATCGTGTGGTGGCATATGATCAGTGTGGAAACAGAGGAATAGAATCTGAAGAATTAAAAATAAAAACAGCGGAAGATAAGGAAGCCCCACAGATTGTTTCTATGAATCCTGCTGCAAATTATTATAAAGATAGTATTCCGCTTAAAATTAGTATCAAGGATGACACAGGGGTAGATTCTGTAAGAATTCAGGTATCAAAAACAAAGGCAGACTGGATTGATGCAGGAAAGATTTCTTTTGAAAATAAAAGAAAAAAGGAAACTGCGGAATACACATTGGATCTTACAAATTATGATGAGGGCAGTATTTTTGTACGGGCAGTTGCAGTTGATATATTAGAAAATGAAATGGAAAAAGACATTCCATTCATAGAATATATTGTTGATCGTACAGCACCGTCTGTTCCGAGAGGATTAGAAATGGATGTTTCTAAAGGGCGAATTGAACTTAAATGGGAACAGAATAAAGAAGAAGATATTAGTAGTTATGTGCTGTATCGTTCTATTGATGGAGAAAATTATGAAAAAATCGCCGATGATATCCAATATTTGAATTACTGGGAAGCAAATGCTGAAACGGGACAAAAATTTTGGTATCAGTTAGCAGCAAAAGATAAAGCAGGTAATGTTAGTGAGAGAACAGAGGCGGTCTCAGCAGTTGTTCCAGAAGATGAACAGGCACCGGTAATGGAAAGCAGCCTGATAAAAGATAGGGATATTATCGGAGGAGATAATAAAACTTTTCGTATTCTGGTAAGTGATAATGATAAGCTTGATACGGTAAGTGTTTCATATACGATTGGAGAGTCTTCGGATAAGAAGTTGCTTTTCCAAGAGGTGGAGTTAAATTGTAGGGAAAAACTGCTGGAGAAAACATTGCCTATTGCACAGTGGACAGATGGTGAGAAGATAATTTTTTCTGTGACGATTACAGATAAAGCAGGGCACACGACAGTTTGTAGTGATATAGAATGTACCGTGGATAGAACAGCTCCTGAAATTATTTCTTTTAAAGCATCAGAGCAGGAAGAGTCTATTCTACTTACCTGGATAGGAAAGCAAGAAAAAGATTTAAAGGAATATCAAATTTATCGTAAGACGATAGAAGGCAAATATGTTTTTATTAATACGGTTACGGCAGATGATTCAGAAGAGTATACTTATGAAGATCATGAGGCAAAACAGGGAGAAACCTATGTATATAAGATAAAAGCTTGTGATAATGTAGGAAATTTCAGTGAAAAAGAAAGTGAGAATATCTGGAGAAAAAATAAAGTATCAATACAAGCGGTTTTGTCCTGTGAAAGTTGGATGGAACAATCAGTAGAATATGCTTTTCGTGCAGATGAATCCAAAGCAGATAGTGGAATCATTTCTTATATATTTGACTTTGGAGATGGAGAGCAGGTTACATCAGATAAACCTGTTACGAAGCATAAATATGCAGAAACAGGAAATTATAAAGTGATTCTAACAGTGGAGGATAAGGAAGGAAATCAATCTGTAGTTGAAAAGACAGTACAGGTGGAAGAGGCGAAACTTATTGGAACACTTAAAGTAAGGGTATATGACAGTGATGGAGATGTTTTATCTAATGTTCCAGTGTATTTTGATATGGATCATACCATGGAAAATAAAAAATATACAGATGAAAGAGGTTGTGTAGAATTTGTTGGTGTATCTCAGAAATATGCAGTTGGCGTATATACGGATGGATATCTTCCTGTGAAAAAGAATGTGCTTGTTCAGGCGGGAGATAAGACGGAATTAAAGGTTACATTGACAAAACAAGCAATAGTGAGCGGAAATTTCGAAATAAACCGCATGACTTTAGATGAGATTATGGCAGCTAAAATTGATACAGCTAATCCAGAAAATCAGTATGTTTCGAAGTTTACGGTACGTATGATGTATCAGGATACACCGGTGGAGATGTCAGGGTATGTAAATGATAGTGGACAAATGATTCGATCGGATAATTCGCAAAAAATGGTTGTGGAAGATACTAATGGAAGACATTGTGCCAGAAAGCTGGAATGTTTTGTGCCTCAATCTTCAAAAAATTCTAAAATTATAGCAATAATTGATACTCCGGTGACAGCATCCTGCTTGAAAGAATTTTTTGATGTCCGGCTTTATATTTTTAATCAGGCAGATGGAGAGTTTGTATTAGAAGATAATACAACAACATTAAATATTCCGGAGGGACTTTCTATAATCCAAGGCAAGAATACAAGATTTGACAGTCTAAAGGGGCAGGGACAACAAGAAGTTGACTGGATTGTACGAGGAGATCAAAAGGGTTCTTATGATTTGTCTGTAGATTATCGAGGAACATTAATGCCATTTACAGAACCGGTAAAAGCAACATTTAAAACTAGCGAGAAAATACAGGTATATGGTACAGAAAATTTATCCGTAAATTTTGAAGTAAATAAGACCATTCGAAATAATGTTCTGTATTTTAACCTGTCAGTTACGAACAAGAATCCGGTAGATGTTTATATTACTTCATTGGATATTATTGATAATGTGTTAAAAAGCAATCAGAATGCGAATACTTTGCCGGAAGGTTTTCCATTAAATACTTCAGGATCTGAGAAAGGAATAAAAATCTTAAAGACTTCTCTTTCGGATAAGAATAATATAAGATATTTAAAACCAGAGTATGAATTAAGTGTTCTTAGACCGGGACAAACATTTAAAAAATATTATGCATATTATGATGTGATTAATTATGATGGAACAGCCTTTCTTGGATGGATAAAAAGTAAGTTTGAAAAGATGGATATTCCAGTAACTCTGTCTTCCACGGAAATGAATTTCTATAGTAAAAATAATGCAGAGGAAAAGAAAAAGTCAATTTTAACAGAACCGGAAAAAAGAAAGCTTTATGAGTTTATAAAGGACAGTAAAAATGAAAATTTCTATTACTATATGCAAGCTCTTGCAGATAGTGAGGATGATGCCAAGAAGTTTGGAGAGGCTGTGTATCGTACAACAGACTGTGTTTTAAATTGGGACATGAGTTTGATAACAAATAGTGATATGAAAGATATTACAAGACAGTACGTAGTAAATCTTTTGACGGATGAATCTATGCAAAGTAATGTTGTTCAGAAGGTTGATACGAAATATATAAAGATAGCAAGTGCCGTACTGAGTGATATGCAAAGTGTTGCATCTGATTCGAGTACGACTGATGTAGAAGAACTCAGCAGTTTTATATCAAATACGAGTACGATTAACACACTGGCAGAAGCGATAAAAGGAGGAGGAGAGAAAGGATTAAAAGAAAAGCTTTTAACATTAGCAGGATCTACAGCGGCAACAGAAGCAGTAGCGAATGTTATTCATACATATTGTAATGATAATAATCATTTTCTTGCACAGGCCTTTCAGGCGTCGGTAACAGAGAATTGTGGAGCTTGTAAAAAGATTATTGGACAGGTTTCTAATGGGATAACAGCATGGAATAATTCGGCAGAATTTATTAATCAAATGGTAACTATCAGTGCCAATCAGGAAGAATCCCTTAATTGTATTGACAAGCTGATGAGTTCTGAATATATAAACGATGTGGTTTATGAAGAACTTGGAAATATCAGGGATCAGATTAATAATGGGTATAAAAGCCAAGCAGATAAATTTGTATCAGAATATGCCAGATTATCATTAAAAGCACAGGGACAGACATTATTAAACAAAGGATTAAATCTTATAGATGAAACATTTTATGGTGGACATTATGCGACACCGGTATATGCTATATTAAAAATTAGTTTTAATCTGGGAGACAGTCTGTTTGAATGGTCAGATAATGTAAGTAATTTGCAAAAACTTCGTGTTGCGGCATCTCTGACATATTCGCTGAAAAGTCGTTTGAGGGAAGAAGAGAAGGATGGAGGCGATCCAGAAGAGTTTTTAAGTACATTAAAGTATTTAATTAAAATGAGGCTGGAAGGAGAAAAAGCCTATATTGAATCAGTAAAGGATTCAGGAAAAAAAGAGCAGGTTTTAAAAGCGATTAATAAAGAATTGGGAACAAGCTTTAGCTTGTTGGATGAATATTATAACTATATACAGACACAACTGATATCATATAGAGATACTCTTTTTGGAGAGATAACAGATAGGCTTGATGTTGCTGCTGCACCGGATGTTTCTATTGATTATACAAATGAATGTACGGATAAAGAGGTTAGTCAAAATATGGAATATAGTTTTGATGGAGTAAACTGGACAACTGGTACAGGAATAAAGCTTGTGTTGACACCAGGAGAGGCAAGCCGACATTTATGGATAAGACAGAAGGCAGATTCTGCAGGGCTTACAGGAAATATAAAGAAAATTTTGATTCCGACGAGACCGGTTATTGATGGAGAAGTAAAAGCAGAGTATCAGAATGGAAAGATTACATTTACCGGATTAGATGACGGAGTATACAGTATAAATGGGGTTCAGAAAAATATGACTGTGTCATCTGGTGTGGGAGTAGCAGAAGTAGCTTCCTTTATAGAGAATGTGCAAATTCAAAGGATGGCTACAGTAAGAGAATTCGCGTCCCGAACAAGAAAAGTTACTGTAGTAAAAGCAGAGGAAAAGCCGGATGTACAACCAACAACACAGGAAAAATCGAATACTGGGTCATCGAAGGATGAATCAGCAGAAGAAAAAAAGCAACCGGGAAGAGTAGATAAGACTGTTGATAAAACGGTACAAAAAAGTGTAAAATTAAAAAAAGCAAAAATTATTTCTATAAAGAAAAAGAAGAATACATTAACTATTAAATGGAAGAAAGACACCAATTCATCTGGATACGAAATATGGTATGCTACAAAGAAAAATTTTAAGAAGGGCCTGAACAAGAAAATTATTAATTCTCCAAAAAAGAGTTCGATTAAGTTGAAAAAAATAAAATCGAAAAAAGTATATTATATAAAAATTCGGTCATTTAAAAGATTATCGAATGGAACTGTAGTATATAGTAAATGGAGTAAAGTAAGAAAACAAAAATAATTCAGGTAAATATAATATTATGTAACTCTGTGAATTTTCAAGAATAGCTACAATAGAATCAACAGAAGAATTAATAGAGAGTTTTTGCTTTAGTAAAAGAATTAAGAAAGCGCCACAAGATGGAATATTATTAAAAATCCATTCATGTGACGCTTTCTGTTATGTGAATATAAAAATCGAATTATTAAAACCGTGCGGTCAGCTTTGTATGCTTACCAACAGACGTTACCTCTACAGTTAGCTCGAACCAGGCACCCTCACGGCACACAGGAGAGACTCCTTAGTGCTGCTCCGTTCCCGACCTGACACGGTTCAGAGATTCCTGTTGCGCGAGACCCAATTGTCAACACCACTTATAAAGGGCAGCTCCATCAATAAGACATCCGAGGCTGACCATCACTCCTGCTATAGCGGATTTCAGGTACAGGACGCCGCTAACTTCCCAGCTGCACGGTAAATATCAGTATAAAGGATTTTACCAGTTATGTCAATGAATATTTTGTATTTTATTTGTTGAAATGGGCATTATATCGGATGGGATGCGTATCTCGCAGCAAGAGTGCTGAAAAATTCTTGAAAATAGCAAAGTAAATAGTTAATTTATGCGTAAGTAAAAATAATTATTCAAAGTAAAATATTGACACGAATCCGAGGCTGTGTTATGCTTTTTTTGTGTTTAAAAGTTAGTATGGAAATTTAGTATAGCTTGTGTCTTAAGCAGAAAGGCAGGGAAACATTGCAGGGGAATGTTATAGATTCATGGGAAGAGAGATTTCGGCTCACGTTAGACCATTTTCGTAATGAGAACATGGCAGATTTTCGGAAGAATTCCGAAGCATACAGGCGTTTAGTAAGAGAGGAAGAAGAGGCGTATGCCAAGCTTGATACGCTGAATCTGACAGAGGAGCAGAGAGAGATTATAGAAGAGGCTTTTGAAGCACAGAGTGCGGCAGAGGCAGAGTATGCGACAGAAAGTTATTTTTGTGGAATAGCAGATTGCATACGATTTTTGAAATATATCGAGGGACCAAGGGGTGAATAGTACGATTTTTCGGTGATTTTCTTATATTTTTCTTGAAAAGACGTATAGGGTTTGCTATAATGTTTTATTGACTATGGGCTGAGGCAGATGCCCTTAAAAGCCTTTATAATTAATGAAGATAGATAGCACACTGGTGCTGCTGAAGACAGATTTCAGTACAGGAAAAGTAGGAGGAAGAAGAATGCATTGGTCTGAGAAGATTGCAAAAGATATTATTAAGAGATCTCCGGACAAGGAAGAGTACGTTTGTGCAGCGGGTATCAGCCCATCCGGATCCATTCACATTGGTAATTTCAGAGATATAGCTACAAGTTATTTTGTATATAAAGCGTTGATCAAGCAGGGAAAGAAAGCCCGCCTGTTATTTTCATGGGATGAGTTTGACCGTTTCAGAAAGGTACCTGTTAACGTTAAGGAGATAGCTCCTGAGTTAGAGAACGAGATTGGTAAGCCATATGTAGATGTAAAGGATCCTTATGGATGCTGCTCTTCTTATGCAGAACATTTTGAAAAGGAATTTGAAGCATCTCTTTCCCGTTTTGGAGTAGAGGTTGATTTCCGTAGACAGAGTGAGAATTATCGCAGCGGAAAGTATGCGAAGTATATTATCCAGGCAGTACAGAAGAGAAAAGAGATTTTTGATATTCTTGATAAGTTCCGTCAGCAGGTAGCAACAGAAGAAGAGAGAGAAGCATATTATCCGGTAAGTATTTACTGTCCGGTATGTGGTAAGGATGAAACAACAATCATATCCTCTTCTGAAGACGGAGTAACATGTGAATATACATGTAAGTGTGGACATAAGGGCACATGGGATTTCAGTAAGGACTTTAATTGTAAGCTTGCATGGAAGATTGACTGGCCTATGCGCTGGATGATCGAAGGTGTTGACTTTGAGCCGGGCGGAAAGGATCATGCCAGCCCAGGAGGAAGTTATGATACAAGTAAGATCATCGCGAAGAAGATTTTCGGAGCGCAGGCACCTATGTTTAAAGGATATGAATTCGTAGGTATCAAGGGAACAACTGGTAAGATGTCTGGTTCTACAGGTCTTAATCTTACACCGGATACATTACTTAAGATTTATCAGCCGGAGATGATTTTATGGCTTTATTCTAAGTCAGAGCCGAATAAGGCATTTGATTTCTGCTTTGATGACGAGATTTTACGTCAGTATTTTGAGTTTGATAAGATGCTTAAGGTGTATCAGGCAGGTAAGGGCAAGAACTATGATTATATTGAAGGCATCATGCATAACTGTATGATCGAGGGTCGTGAGATTCATCCGGTACCAATGCAGCAGATCGTAAACTTTGGTTCTGTTGTAGATTTCAATGCAGACATGCTTGAGACGGTATTTGAAAAGATTGGTACACCATATAAGAAAGAAGAGTTTGCAGAGCGTCTTGAGCTTGCGAAGTACTGGTTAGAGAAGTGTTCACCAGAGAACATGAATACACTTCTTGGATACAGAAACTGGGATTTCTATAATACACTGAATGAGGTGGAGAAGAAGGAGATTGAGTTATTACATGACTTTATCGCTAAAGGTGAATATGATTTAGATGCTCTTAACAGCTTTATCTATACGATTCCTAGAGAGGCAGACCCAGACTTCCAGGAAGAGAATAAGAAGGCAGCACAGGCACAGTTCTTTAAGAACGCATATAATCTTATGATTGGTAAAGCCGCGGGACCAAGACTGTATTTATTCCTGTTTGCTGTAGAACCACAGAGATACCTTGGACTCCTTGATTTCTCTACTCCACAGACAGAAGAAGAGAAGGTTCTTGCAGCAGAAGCGAAGGCTGAGGCAGAGAGAAAAGCTGCAGAAGAAGAAGCCAGAAGAAAGGCTGCTGAGGAAGAAGAAGCCAGAAAAAATGCAATTGCACCGATTAAGGAAGAGATTACAATTGATGCGTTTGATAAAGTTGATATGCGAGTATGTAAAGTTATTAACTGTGAAGTTGTAAAGAATGCAAAGAGACTTTTAAAACTTACATTATTTGATGGATTAGATGAAAGAATTATCGTATCTTCTATTCGTGACGATTATACACCAGAAGAACTGATCGGAAGAAAGATTATTGTAATCGCGAACTTAAAGCCGGTGAAGTTTGCAGGTGTGAAGAGTAACGGTATGCTTATCGCAGCCAGCGGAGATGATTTCGGATGTAAGATTATCTTTGTAGATGATTGTGTACCAGAGGGAACAGCAATTCATTAAGCTGCTGATACCAGGGTCAAAATATTTTTTGACCCCAACATTATTTGATCATAGAATTTAATATTGAATTTAGTATTATAAGACATAAATTCATCACCTTTCCGGGATGATTTGTTAACAAAATCGTAACAAATGTTGCAAAAGTTACAGAATTATTAAATTTGTACTTGACTTTTGTTAATAATTATCGTAGAATATGTTACAGAAAGTTAAAAACACCGCACTGGAAAGGATTTATACATGAAGTTAACATATTTTGCAAACTGGAAATCATGCCTCCGCACATTAGTTTTAACGATGATGGTAATTGTAGCAGTGCTTGCAGTTAAGCCGGCAGCTGTACAGGCAAAAGCATCTGATTATACAAAGGATACAGAAGGCTGGATTGAGGCCTGTCAGAAAGTCGGAAGAGACTTAACAAAATACAATTTTACATACGGAAGCCATAATAAGCCAACTCTTTCAGCAAGTATCAAACATGGAAGAAGAGCAAACTGTGCATCATATGTTTCATGGTGTCTGCAGGAATTCGGAGTACTGAAGAAGGGACAGACTTTTTACACTCGTGGAGGAAGAATTCATAAGAGATTTAAATCCTGGAGAGGAAAAGTTAAGATTATCAAAGTAAATAAAAAGGCGAAGGATGTTAAGTTACAGCCTGGTGATATTATTGGATGGAGAGATATCGTTCACACTAATATTTACGTTGGTAAGAATGGCAAGGGACAGAAACTTTGGTTAGATGGAGGTTCCGCAGGAACTCGCAGAGGACGAGTAAGACGTTATTATTCTGCAGATAAGATTAAGACTTTTAGTTATTTAAATAAACATAAGATTTCTTTTATTATCCGTATTAAAGGATTGTAAAGATATTAAAAAGCGTATAAGTTTATGTTGAAGCTTATACGCTTTTTGTTTTTTTCAGAAAAAAAGTGAGTAGAGAAGATACTCTTCTAAGAGACTAGTGAGGAGATAGAAAACATGGTCATTCGTTTTATCATGAGTTTTCTTGCTACGTTAGCATTAAATATACGGTTTGATATTCCACAGGATATGAACCATTTGGCCAGCGAAAGCAAGATGCTTAATATATTTTATAATTTTCAAGGAAGTCTGACCGGTACGATGGCAGCGGCAACGCTGGTATTTGTCTTGTTGTGTATTATAGAGAGATATCTTTATAAAAACAAAACAAAAGTACATAGGACACCGGTATTATTTCTTATATGTTTTTGTATTGCGGTCGTATGGGTGATGGGAGAAAGTTTTTACAGGGTAAATTCCCTTGCATTATTGCATATGGGAACAGGACAGATGGTGAAAACGCTTGTCTATGTGACAGGCATTACTTGGTTCCTTTCTGAAATGTCAGCTTTGCTTGATCTGTTTTTACAGTCTGGATGGGATTGGCTGCCAAAGAAAAAAGTGTTTTTCTGTGATGCCTACAATAAGCATCCATTTAAAGTTTCTGTTTTAGTATTGTTTGTATGCTGGCTGCCGAATTTATTATTATCTTATCCGGCGACCATGTGCATTGATGTGTGGAATCAGATGCTGCAATCTTTTGGATTCCAGAGATTCACGACACATCATCCACCGGCACATACTGTTTTGGCAGGAGCTTTTGAGAGAGTAGGATTACTGCTTGGAAGTGCGAATCTGGGCTTGTTTTTATATATTTTATTTCAGATAATCTTATTTGCGCTGATTTTAGGATATATGTTTTATACAATGAAGGAGCTTGCTTCACCAACATGGTTAAAAGTTACAGCATTTATTATTGCTGTTTCTTCGCCATATTATACGCAGTATATCGGAATGATCGTAAAGGATACGATATATTCTTATTTTATATTGCTTTTTGTCATTGAGCTAGTGTACATACTTTTATTAAAACAGGAATATTGGAAAAGTAAAAAGCATTGTTTTCTTTTAGCAGCATCAATGATTGGCTCTGTTTTGTTTAGAAATAACGGAAAGTATATTATCTATCCGATGATCCTATTTATTTTAATTACAGTACTTTTACAGAATAGAAACCAGCGTACAGATCAAGAGGAGAATCAAGATACAAGTCGCATCAGAAAGAAAAGCAGACGGACTCGATATACGAAAACTTTTATGACAGCAGTCATGGTATGTCTGATTTCTGTTGCTGTTTCTTCAGGGGTTCAGAACTTTTTGACCAGACATTATAACATTGAACCAGGAGGGATTCAGGAAGCATTATCCTTGCCATTTCAGCAGACCGCCCGTTATGTGAAAGAGCATGAAGAGGAAGTAACGCAGGAAGAGAGGGAAGCGATAAAGGGAGTACTGGCATACAATAAGCTTGGTAAGTATTATAATCCGAAGATTTCAGATCCGGTCAAAGCTACCTATAAGAAAAGAGCAACGACAAAAGATCTGACAGCGTATCTTAAAGTGTGGGTGCAGCAGGGATTGAAGCATCCCGTCACTTATATAGAAGCAACAATGAATCAGAATTATTATCTGGTATATCCACTGGTAGAGAACAGTACCGTTTATGATACAACAGCGCCGGACAAAGTCTCCGCAAAGAAACTGGCAGAAAAGTTAGGGGTTCATGAAGTTCCGGTGATTCAAAAACTGGATAGATGGAGAACTGGATTTAATAAGGTGTTTTTTACCTTGCCTGTGTTTGGGCTTATAGCAAGTATGGCATTTTTTAATCTGATTTTAATCTATCTTTGCTACAATGGAATACGCAAGAAGATTCCACAGATGTTTTTGCTGGAGATGCCGCTTTTGCTTAGCGATGCGATCATTGTACTGGCGCCGGTTATTAAAGGACATCCAAGGTATGCATTTCCGGTTATCTACTCTATACCGATTGTATTTTGTGCATATTTATATTGGGCAGGAAAAAAGAATCAGTGAATCAGCAAGTAAGCTAAAAAAACGTAATAATTAGTAAAGACACTTGCTTGACTTTTCTTACACGAAACGATAAAGTAAAAGTATTAGCATATAAACAATTATAAGGAGGATTCTATGAAATTTACTAACGTAAAAAAGACCGTTTTAACGGGTGTTGTAATGGGTGCTGCATTATTTACATTTAATTTTACAGCATTACCTGGAAGTGTTAATCTCCCTGCAGTAGTTCAGGCAGCTGAAGCGAATTTTACAGGTGAGGAAGCAGGAAAACTTTATTTAACTGGACAGCTTTACACAGGTGCTGCATTAAAGGACGGTAAGCTTTACAACTATAAACAAGGTGTACGGGGAGCAGCCTATACAGGAACATTTACAGGAAAGTATCTGAATGTAAGTACAGGTGCACAGGTGCAGATTAACGGTGTATATTATCAGAATGGAAAAGTATTTTCCGGTGTTGCAGGCAGAAAGTATTATGTAAAGGGTCTGTTACAGAAGAAGTTTACCGGTTGGAAGAAGGTTGGCGGAAAGATTTATTACTTTACAAAAGGTGTTGCTCCTGCAAAAGGATTTAAGATGTTAAAGAGCTATACCGGTGGAAGCACGAAGTATAAATATTACTTTAAAGGCGATGGTTCTCTTTCTACAAACTTATTTAAAGACTGGGGATATAACAAGTGCATCAAGACAAAAATGACGATTGAGATTAATACAAAGACTCATAATGTTACATTTTATCTGTACGATAAGAAGACAAAGAAGTATATCATCCCAGCGAAGACAGTGCTTTGTTCTACATCTGCAAAGGCGAACGGAACACCTAGAGGACATTTTTTCTTAATGAAGACATCCGCAAAGAGATGGGTAAGAGTGCCGAATAACAATACACGTTTCTATCAGTGGGCCACACGTATTGCAGGAACTCCTACATTAGTTCACAGTAGTGTATATACAAAGTATGGTAATAACAAGGCATTATCTGCATCTTATTATAATAAGTTAGGAAACAGCAATACATCTTACTGTGTTCGTATGCAGGCGGTAAACGCAAGGATCGTTTATGATGTTGCAAAGAAGACACCAAAGAAACAGCGTACATGGATCAACATTGTAAAGAAAAATAAAAAGGGACCTTTCGGTATTGTTAAGTTAAAACATACTACAGGTAAGTTAAAGAATTCCAGAAAAACTGACCCTACAGATCCTGAATTATTCCCTGGAAATCCATTCTCCGTTAAGTAATTTTAGCAGGGGAAGTACGGATGAATACACAATTTTCTAAAAAAGATACAAATATCGTGAAGGGCGTTGCAATTATTGCAATGCTCTTCCATCATTGTTATGTAACCAATATTAATTTTAAGGCACATGGGGTATCGTTTGCACCATTTTCAAAAGGAACCGTTGTAACATTGTCTTTATGGGCAAAAGTCTGTGTTGGAATCTTTGTATTTTTAAGTGCCTATGGCATTACGATTTCTTTAAAAAAGCTATATGATCAGAATAAATATGAGAGACAGAATATTTCCTGGCTTACAATACGAAGAGTGTGGAAGATTCTGAGTGGTTTCTGGCCGATTTATATTCTTGCGATTGTTGGATGTAAAGTTTGGGCGCCGGAAAGCTTTACCGTATATAAGCAAGGCATGACTCGAATTATTTATATGCTTATTGATTTTTCAGGGTTGGCTCATATTTTTGGAACACCGACTTTACTTGGAACCTGGTGGTATCTTGGACTTGCATTTATGGAGATTATGCTGCTTCCATTTCTTTATTATGTGTATCGTAAATGTGGAGCATTTACTACGATTGCATTGAGTTATCTTCTGCCAATGGCATTATCATTGCCGATGAGCAGCAGTGTTGTACATTATCTTCCAGCTATGACGTTAGGTATCTGGTTTGCACAGGAAGATTTATTTCCTAAGGCTGTAGACTGGAGGATTCCACATACAGGGCTTATGATCACAAGGGTAGCAGAGTTTTGTGTACTTGCTGTGTTCATTCTTGGAACCGTATGGCTTAAGACTTCAAAGTTTGGAAAAGTGCATCCGAATGTTACCGATAGTGTAACACCATTAGCAGTTATTTTATTCACTTATCTTTTCCTTGCAAGTATACCGATTCTTCGGGATATGCTGTGTATACTGGGTAAATACTCAATGAATATCTTTTTATTTCATAACTTTATCCGTTCGCGATGGTTTGAGGACTTCTCATATTCTTTCAGATTCTGGTGGCTGATCGTTATTGTATTAGTAATAGACTGTCTGCTGTTTTCTGTTGTTATTGAATTTTTAAAAGAAGTTCTGCGATACAATCACCTGACGATAAAGATAGAAAAGAAGTTACATGGAATGATAAGTAACGAATAATAAAAGGAAAGAAAGTTATGGAGAATTCAACACAACAAAATAAAAAATATTATAACGAGATTACGATTGCAAAAGGAATCGGTATTCTTCTTGTTGTATTAGGACATGCTTTAAAGCAGACAGGAGTAAGTAATGTACCAGGGAATGCACTGATCAGTATAATATATAGTTTTCACATGCCTCTGTTCTTTGTGTTATCGGGATTTGTTTCTGTAAAGATTCTTCAGTATTCTAAGATGACAGAATACATAAACTATATAAAAAGCAGAGCAGCCCGTCTCCTGATTCCTTATTTTGTTATGGGAATTCTCTATATGCCTTTAAAATATTTTATGAACAGGTTTGCGATTAATCCATATGATTTTTCACAAAGCTGGAAGTTGATTCTTGGAGATAATCCGAATACAACGATGTGGTTTTTATATACCCTTTTCTGGGTGTCGGTAATCGCATTGATTTTACTGAGGCGCTCAGTGCTGTTACCGATGCTTATTATAAGCGCTATTCTTTCATGCACAGCCTTTATATTTAACTGGAGTTTCCGTATACCAAAGTATTTATTTTTCTTTATTCTGGGAATTTATATTAGAGATCATTATGAGAAATTCATAGAAATCAGAAAGAATAAGTTGATTTTTATTTTGGTGGCAATCGCATTTATTATATGTAATATAGTAAATTATCAGATGGGAAGAGGAGAATTTATTACTTCTGTTTCAGGAACAATATTATGTATGTGGTTTTCTCTTTGGCTTGTGGAGAAGAATGTAAAATGTTATGGCGTTTTGAAAAGTCTGGGTGATGCGAGTATGGATATTTATATTTTGTCAGACCCGGTACAGACGGTATCAAGATTAGCTTTATGGAACATATTACATATGCCAAATGTTTTGGTTATTATGTTATGTTTTGTGTCAGGAACAGGCATATCATTTATTGTAGCAAAGTATATTCTGCGCAGATTCAAAGTATTTCGAATTCTGCTGTTTGGAGAATGTTAGTACATAGTTATTTATAAAACGATGTACCAGATGAATAAGACAGGAAGGAAGGCATTATGAAGAAAAGTTTATTAACAAAGGTAATGGCATTAGCTATGGCAGCAGTTATGTTATTTAGTTTCAATACGACATCACAGGCTGCTGCAAAGAAAAATATTGATACAAACGATACGATTTCATTATGGGTGGGAGATTCCCGAACCGTTCTCATCTATCAGGACATGAATATGAGAGCCCCAAATGGAACAAAATATCGCAATAAAGCACGAGTAGAGGGCAAATATCTTATGCTCAAGTATCGTGACTGTTATGCAGGACGAGGAACCGGATATAATCTGGTGCGTGGAGGAAGAACGAGAATACAGAACGTAGCAAGAAAAGCTGGTCGTCAGAATATTGTCTTTGCCTCCGGAGTAAATGATATTTATAATCCACAGGTAAGTCCGTTTAGATCCTATGTAGGTGGTGGACGAGTAGCTCCGGCAAGTCCGGAAACACTTGCTACAGAGTACTGGAAGTTATATGAGAGTTTTATCAGTAAATATCCAGAAGATCATTTTTATCTTCTTTCTGTTAACCCGGTATACTGTACGCTTCGTTACAGAGGAAATACGGTAACAAACAGCAAAGTCATTCGTTTTAATAAGACATTACGTAAGCTTGTTAAAAAGTCCGGTTATAAGAATGTAACATATGTGGATACTTATAAGAATGTATTCCAGAAAAACGGATGGGTTCATAAGAAGAGTGCATATCGTTACGCTATTAAGTACAGAAAGATGAATGTGCGCTATATGAGAGAAAGTTCCAGCTATCAGTTACATTACACCGATTCAGTAGATAAAAAGCTTTTTAAATATGTAAATGACTTTATTAAAAATGATATGAATATTAGCAAAGATATAAAGCAGAATTAATTACGGTTATTGCGGAAGATAAAAAGTAGCTTGTTGTAGTTAAGTATTCTTGAATTTATCAGGAGGAGGGTAACAGTTATGAGAAAACATAAAAAGTTATATACGCTATTAACAGTGTTGCTATTAACGTTTACGATGTTCATTCAGTTTAGTTGTTCTTCTGAGGGAGCAACCCGGCTGAGTGAGACAAATATAGTGATGACAGCAGGAACAAATAAGAAGTTGAAATTACGGCAGGCAAGGGGGAAAGTTGAATGGTCTTCCAGTAATAAAAATATAGTTTCTGTAAATGAAAAAGGCAGAATATACGCATTGAAAGGTGGAACAGCCTATATTAAAGCAAGGACGAAAAAGAAAACATATAAATGCAAAGTTGTAGTTGTAGGATTTAATAAAGAAAAGTTAACTTTGTCTAAAAAGAAAAAGTTTACTTTAAAAGTAAGAAATTCAAAAGCAAGGAAATGGTATTCCCGTAATAAAAAGATTGCGACAGTTACTTCAAAGGGTGTTGTAAAGGCTAAGAAAAGTGGAAAGACTACGATTGTTTGTGTGACTCGTACCGGAAGAAAGATTAAATGTAAGGTGTATGTACCAAAACTTGAAAACGCAAGTACAAAGATGGTTGTGGAAACAACAAGAGAAGTTGAAGTAGTTAATACAGCTAATGTATGTCGCTGGTCTTCTTCGTCCGGTCAGGTTGCCGCTGTTGACAATAACGGAACAGTACAGGCTTTAAAAGCAGGAAAAACAACGATTAAATGTAAAACAGGTAATGCTGTTTTAGAGTATGACCTGACGGTCATTAATCCAAATAATCTTGTGACAAAGAGAGCAGATCTTCCAGACAATACAAAAGTAGATCAGATAGATGTTACAGTAACAGGATATCCGAATAACCGAACATATTCTATTTATAAACAGAATGGAAGGGAAAATATAAGCAAAAAATTTCCTCATTATATGCAGGGACATGGATGTTCTGCTTCATCATTAACAACGGTACTTAGTGCTTATGCAGGAGTTACATATAAGCCGACCCGTATGATAGAAAAGATTGAGAAGAAGTACTTTGGAGACAAGTGGAAGAAGAATTACAGTAAGAGTCGTCCGATGCCAATCAGTTTATATGGAATGACGAAGATTCTTGAAGGCTATGGAGTAAGATATAAATATGTCAGAGATTTTTCAGACAGTCTGGCAAAGCAGGAAATTGAAGCACATTTAAGGACTGGTAATCCGGTAATCTTTGTTGTTGCTGCTAAGAGCCGAAAAGCTGGTGCAGTAGCGAACAAATGGACAAGCGGATATCACTGCATGACAATGCTTGGAATGACAGATACAGGAAAAGTAATTGTAGCAGACTCCGTAGACCGTTCTACTAAAACTTTTGGAAATAACCAGAGAATAAAGTATGCATCACTTGGAGAATTGATTGGCTATATGTTCCCATGTACCAATACGACATCCACATCAATATACTGGGGTGGTAAGGCAAGTAGCGGCGGTTACATTTTAATTAATCCGCAGAATCAATAAAGTACATCAGATAGAAAATGAGGATAGACATGAAAACAAAAAAGAAAATAAGAATGAAAACAAGAATGAAAAAAGCAATCACATTCATGCTTACAATGTTCATTCTGACAGCAGTACTTCCGGTAAATATACAGGCGAAGTCAGTAACGACACCAGTCTCACAGCTCCCGGAAAAGTCAGATGTAGGACAGATTACAGTTACTGTTAATTCGGAGAATGGTACAAGAAAGTATACTGTTTTCGGACAGCATAAAAATCCATGGAAAAAGACGAAATACCTTGATATGCATGGATGCGCGGTTTCTTCTTTGACAGCAGTACTTTCTGCTTATTCTAAAAAATACAGGAAATATACACCTGTTCAGGTGAAAAATATTGTAGAAAAGAAAGCACTAGGAACAGCTGTCTGGAAGCGCAATTACAGCAAACCGGTATTAAGACAGATGCCAATTTCGATGTATGGAATTTCAAAAGTACTGAATTATGCCGGTATCAAAACAAAGTATGTACGTACCTTTACTAATAAAAAGGCAGAAAAACAGATATTAAAGCATCTTAAGACAGGGAATGCGGTAGTGATCGAAGCGAATAACCGAACACAGATAAATGGCCGTTTCAGTGCCAGAACAACCAGAAGATGGGCTCTTGGAAAGCATACAATGGTTCTGCTGGGACTCACCGATGATGGAAGAGTTATCGTAGCAGATTCTGCGCAGAGAACCTGGTCTAAGAAGAAGCAGAGGATCAAATATACTACAGTAAAAGAAATTGTAAAATATCTGATTCCATGTAAATCTTCAGCTAGAACTTACTATTTCTCCAGTACCGCAGCTTCTGGGGGATATGTGTTGGTAAATACGAAATAACCCTGTTAATGCGGAGAAATAGAACAGCTTTCTCTGACAAGCAGCTTACATGGAAGCTCAATTCTTGCAGCACTATTATGTCCATTATGGATTCTGTCAAGAAGGAGCTTCACAGCATGGTGCGCCATTTCTTCTTTTGGAATATCAATGGTAGTCAGCATTGGTTTTGTCTGCTCTGATTCCCGAATATTATCAATAGAGATGATAGAAGGAACATATCCTTTTTTTCTACGATGCCGCAGACAGTCAAATACGCCAAGTGCTGTGCTGTCATTTGCACAGAAGATGGCAGTAGGAAGGGAATCTCGTTGTAGAATGAGCTCCATTGTTTTCATTCCTTCCTCGCGGGTCTGGCTTGTTGGATAGATATTTGAGTAGTCAAGAGGAAGGCTGTGTGAAATTAAAGATTGATAATAACCGATATATCTCGCCTCATAGGAGCAATCTCCTATGTAGGCGATTTTTTTATGCCCAAGAGAAATGAGATAATTCATAGCGGTGATAGCTGCATTGGTTCCGTTACAGATTACTTCATCGTAGGCAAAATCCGTTGGGTTACGGTCAATTCCAACGATATTATGATAATGATTTTGCAGAGGAGAAATAAGTTCGGAAGGACATTTTCCGAGAAGAATGATTCCATCCGCATGTTTGTCGGTAGCAGAAAAAGAAGACTTTTCATTTAACATAGAAGTAACTTCCGGAAGAGTGAGGAACTTTCCAATGACACATTGCTGGCGTAAAAGTTCTTTTTTTAGAAACTCAAAAAGTTCGCTGAAAAATAAATCTTGAGAGAGTGAGGGAAAACGAGTAAGAAAAATATCAAAAGTCATTGCTTTTTCTTCTGTCCGCGCCAGACTGGTTCCGGATTTTAAGGTTTGAGCAGCAGTGTTTGGTGTATAACGGATTTCCTGCGCGGCAGCCCAGATACGGGATTCCAGCTCAGGATTTTTGCATTTATAATCCGGTTGATTTAAGACTCTTGAAACAGTAGATACTGAAGTGCCGGCAATGCGGGCTATTTCTTTTAAAGACATAAAAACCTCCTGATAACGTTATCAAAAATATTATAAAAATAGAATAAAAAAATCATCTGTATATCAGTTTATTATAAAAAATATGTTGTAAAAAATCAATTTATTCAAAAAGATAACGTTATCAAAAAATGGTATTGTTGTTAAGGCATTTTTCGAATAATATAAATACAACACATGTGAGAGCAAGAAGAACTGATGTCAGGCAGAAAAATCAAAGAAAGGACGAAAAGGTATGAGACGGAATATAAAGAAGATTTTTATGGTGGCAGGAGTAGTAGCAATGATAGCGGGGCTTACAGGATGCGGAACAAAGAAGAGCGCAGGAAAAACAACAGAAATTAATGTGGGTTATTTTAATAATGTAACACATGCACAGGCTCTTTATATGAAAGCACAGGGAACACTTGATAAAGCATTTGACGGAAAGGCAGCAGTGAAATGGACTTCCTTTAATGCAGGTCCTTCTGAAGTGGAAGCATTATTTTCAGGAAATATCGATATTGGATATATTGGACCGGTTCCGGCGATCAGTGCCAATGTAAAGTCAAAGGGAGATGTGAGTCTGATATCTGGAGCTTCTCAGGCAGGAGCGGAACTGGTAAAAGCACCCGGTTCGGATATTAAATCTGCAAAAGATTTAGATGGAAAGACGGTAGCGATACCGCAGATTGGAAATACACAGCATTTGTGCCTTTTAAAGCTGCTTTCAGATAATGGTTTAAAAACAGTAGAAGAAGGTGGCACAGTTACGGTAACGGCTGTAGAAAATGCAGATGTTCAGAACATGATGGATCAGGGAAATATAGATGCAGCACTTGTTCCGGAACCATGGGGTTCTACACTTGTAAAGAACGGAGCAGAAATCGTTCTCGATTATAATCAGGTTTATATGGAAGGCAATTATCCAGTAGCGGTAGTTGTTGTGAGAAATGAATTTTTAAAGGAGCATCCGGACTTAGTAAAAGAATTTTTAAGACAACATGAGGAAGCGACAGATGCAATTAATCAAAATGTAGACAAAGCAGCGGAGATTATCAACAATGAGATTAATGCAGCAACAGGAAAATCACTAAGTGCGGACATTTTAAAGACAGCATTTCAGAAACTTACGATTTCAACAGATGTAAATAAAGATGCAGTTGATGATTTTGCAGCAATTTCACTTGAGCAGAAATTTATCGATCAGAAACCATCAGATGATTTTATCTCTGTAGAGGAGACAAACACATCTGCAAAATGATGGATATAACAATGTTTTGAAGAATGGCATTTTAAAGGAGACAGAGCATGGCATTATTATTAAAAAATGTAGGAAAAACCTTTGAAAATACAGGGCAGGCTACTTTAAAAAATATAAATCTTGAAATAAAACCGGGAGAGTTCCTCTGTGTAGTTGGGAAAAGCGGATGCGGCAAAAGTACGCTGCTGAATCTGATTGCAGGTCTGGAAAAACCGACAGAAGGAAAAATTCTTTTAAATGGAAAAGAAGTGAAAGCACCCGGTTCGGAACGGACAGTGATGTTTCAGGAACACGCTCTGTTTCCATGGCTGAATGTAATTCAAAATATAAAGTTTGGAATGGAGATAAACGGAGTTCCAAAGAAAGAGCAGGATTACCGCGCGGAAAAGTATTTGAAAATGATGCAGCTTGAAGACTATAAAAATTATGCGATACATCAACTCTCCGGAGGTATGCGCCAGAGGGTAGCATTAGCAAGAGCATTTACAATGGATTCAGAAATTTTACTGATGGATGAACCCTTTTCCGCACTTGATAAACAAACATCAAACCATTTAAGACAGGAACTGCAGGATATATGGATGAAAACACATAAAACAATATTTTTTATTACACACAGTGTAGAAGAAGCGGTTTATCTTGGAGACAGAGTTGTAGTAATGTCAGGAGAAGACGGCGGAATCAAAAATATTGTACCGATAGAGTTAGATAGACCAAGGCATGTCTATAACGAGGACTTCATTGCCTATCGACATAAAATATTAGAAGAGATACAGGGAGGGGATTACTGATGAAAAAAATATGGAAATCCAATATAACAGGAGAAATACTGTTCCTTCTTGGTGTTATTCTTTTATGGCAGATTTTATATATGATCGGTGTTGACGGACTTGGAATATGGAAATCCTATGCGATGCCGTCACCAAGTGGTGTGTGGAATTCATTTACGGAAATGATAAAACAGGGAACCTTGCTATCGGCAATTGGGAACAGTTTACTGCGCGGGGCAATAGGATATATTCTTTCCCTTATGATCGGAGAGGTTATCGGAGTATTTATGAATCATTTTTCATTTTTACATAAAAATTTAAGACCTCTGATTATGGGAATACAAACACTGCCAAGTATTTGCTGGGTACCATTTTCTATCTTATGGTTTGGATTAACACAGACAGCAATCATCTTTGTAGTAATTATGGGATCTGCATTCAGTATGGCAATCGCCGTAGACAATGCGATACTAAACGTCCCTCCAATCTATAAAAAAGCAGCGCTTACAATGGGGGCAGATCAAAAACAAATTTATTGGAAAGTTATATTTCCCGCAAGCCTTCCGGAATTAATATCAGGTATGAAACAAGGCTGGTCATTTGCATGGCGCGCATTAATGAGTGGAGAAGTAATGACGACATCCATCGGACTTGGCCAGACATTAATGACAGGGAGAAATCTTGCAGACATCAATCAGGTTATGCTCGTCATGGTAGTTATTGTGGTAGTTGGAATCGTGATTGATCAGGTGATCTTTCATAACCTGGAAAAAAGAATACTAAGAAAAAGAGGATTGACAATTTAGCAAAATACAGAAATGAAAAAGGACAGGGATTATCACTGCAATCCCTATCCTTTTTTCGTTTCGTTTATTTGCAACCCATTTCCTGTTCTGTTATACTAGAAAATAACTTTAGGACAGTACATAATGTATGAAATGGAGATTATTATAGAATGAAAAAATTAGTAATTGCAGAGAAACCGTCTGTTGGACGAGATATTGCCCGCGTGCTTGGCTGTAAGCAGCAGGGGAAGAAATATATTGAAGGTAATGAATATATTATTACCTGGGGACTGGGGCATCTGGTGACACTGGCAGACCCGGAAGGCTATGATAAGAAGTTAAAGACATGGAGAATGGAAGATCTTCCAATGATGCCGGAACGTTTTAAGCTAGTAGTTATACCACAGACAAGAGGGCAGTTTCAGGCAGTGAAGTCTTTGATCGAGCGAAAGGATGTTGGGGAAATTATTATCGCAACGGATGCCGGACGAGAGGGTGAACTGGTTGCGAGATGGATTCTTGCGAAGGCAGGGAATAAAAAGCCGTTGAAAAGATTATGGATTTCTTCTGTGACAGATAAAGCAATTCGTGAAGGATTTGCACATCTTAAGAATGCGAAAGAGTATGAGAATCTTTATCATGCTGCAACGGCGAGAGCGGAGTCCGACTGGCTGGTGGGAATGAATGCAACGCGAGCGTTGACTTGTAAGTATAATGCACAGCTTTCCTGTGGAAGGGTGCAGACACCGACTTTGGCAATGATTGCAGCAAGGGAGGAAGAAATCAGACATTTTACACCGAAGCCGTATTATGGTTTACAGCTTATTGGTAAGGGAGTTACATTTACCTGGAAAGATAAAAAGTCCGGAAGTGCGGCAACATTTTCCAGAGAAAAAAATGAAGAAGTTTACAAAAAGATTTTAGGAAAGACAGCAGAGGTTATTGAAGTAAAAAAGACGAAAAAGACTTCACAGCCGGAGGGACTTTATGACTTGACCGATCTTTCAAGAGATGCGAATCAGCGCTTTGGTTTTTCTGCCAAACAGACATTAAATATTATGCAGAGCCTTTATGAACATCATAAGGTGCTGACTTATCCAAGAACAGATTCGAGATATTTGACAACGGATGTGGCAGAGACTCTGCGGGAACGTGTGGAGGCGATTGCAGTTGGTCCGTATAGAAGCTTTACTAATACAGTGCTGAAGGGAAAGATTACTCCGAAGAAATCTTTTGTTAATAATCAGAAAGTATCCGATCATCATGCGATCATTCCAACAGAACAGCCGGTTATCCTGGCACAGCTTTCAGTAGATGAGCGAAAGATTTTCGATCTTGTTGTTAGGAGATTCCTTGCAGTTTTATATCCTCCTTATGAGTATGAACAGACGAAGATTACCATACAATGTGAAGGGGAAACATTTTTTGCTGAAGGAAATGTTCCATTAAACAGGGGATACAAAGAAGTAACTGCGCCGGAAGGAGATGAGAATGGAAAGGTATTTCCATCTTTAAAAGAAGGCGAAGTAATCGGGGAATTTACTTTGAAAAAAACCGAAGGAAAGACAAAACCGCCGGCGAGATTTACAGAAGGAACGTTATTGAAAGCGATGGAGAATCCAGTAAAATATATGCAGCAAAAGGATGCAAAAGCAGCAAAAACGTTACAGGAAACCGGTGGACTTGGAACGGTTGCAACAAGGGCAGATATTATTGATAAGCTGTTTGGCAGCTATCTTATTGAAAAAAAGGATAATGAAATATTTATTACAGGTAAGGCAAAACAGCTGTTGTCTCTTGTGCCGGAAGATTTAAAGAAGCCAGAACTTACCGCTGAGTGGGAATCGAGGTTATCTGCGATTGCAAAAGGTAAGGCAAGTGATAGAAAGTTCATGAAAGAAATTGAAACATACACAAAAGAACTGATGAAACAGATCCAGAATGGAACAGGAACTTTCCGTCATGATAATCTGACGAATAAAGTTTGTCCGGAGTGTGGAAAGCGTCTTCTTTTAGTAAATGGTAAACAGGGTAAGCTCTATGTCTGTCAGGATAGAGAGTGTGGATACAAGGAACGGATTTCCCGAATGACAAATGCTCGTTGTCCGGTTTGTCATAAAAAGATGGAACTGATCGGAGCAAAAGAGAATCAGAAGTTTGTATGTTCTTGTGGGCATAAAGAATCGATGCAGGCATTTGAAAACCGCCGAAAGAAAGAAGGAGCCGGTGTTTCTAAAAAAGA
Organism: Anaerobutyricum soehngenii; assembly: GCF_009697165.1. Classification (NCBI taxonomy): domain Bacteria; kingdom Bacillati; phylum Bacillota; class Clostridia; order Lachnospirales; family Lachnospiraceae; genus Anaerobutyricum; species Anaerobutyricum soehngenii. Next base: position 49,378 of record NZ_VULP01000007.1, read on the forward strand.
TGTGGCAAATTATATGAAAAAAATGAAGAAAGAAGAAAAACAGCCACTGAATAATGCACTTGCAGATGCGCTGGCAAACCTGAAGTTATAGGATACAGCCAGTACGGAAGTGAGTAAATAAAAATGAGGATTTAATTTATGAGTATAAAAAGAGTGATTTTAACTTCTTTATTTTGTGTAGCAATGTTATTTGCAGCAGGAAAAAAAGCAGAGGCAGCTTTTCCTTATGATATGGAGCAAAAGCCAGTAATGGCAGCCTCTATAAAGAGCGAAAAAGTATCTGTTTATGAAGATGTATCACTGAAAAAGTTGTTAAAGGAAGTGAACGGCAGCAAGCTAAACATAGAGGCATACAGAGTCAGTGGAAAAAGTATTTACGGAAAGTATACAAGTGGAAAGGAATCTGGTTTCGGCTGGTTTTCCCTTGATACTTTTGTAGTCGATCCTGATTATAAAAATGTGTATGCAACAGTACGAGACGGGATGTACATTTATACGAATCGAAGTTTTTCAAAGGTACAGACAACGATTAAAAAGTATAGTGGGATTATCGTCATCAGTAAAAAAGATGGGGACCGTCAGGTGATTTGCGATAAAAAAGATCATTATGAGATTGGATGGATGACCGCTGGGGCATTTTCTAATACATTGCTTTATGACGGAAGAGAAAAACAGACAGTAGCAGATGGCATCTATGAATTTGGATGTGGATATCAGGATGATAAAAACGGCGGAGCAAAAGATCAGACAGAAATGGAAGGCTATCAGAAGTACACATTTAAGATAATGCATATTACACAGAATAAATACTATATTCAAAATACAGAAGATGGAAAGTATTTATCTGTGGTATTTCAGAGTGTTTCAAGGGAAAATGCAGCGAAGGGGAAAAAGGGAAGTTATAAACTTTGTTGGACAGAAAAACCAGAAGAAGTACGAGGGCGGTTTGAATTGCAGCGATTAAATGGAGCCTATACGATTCAGAATGTGTCGAGTAAGCGTTTCCTTGCGGAAGAAAAAGATTCTGCAGATTCTGTGAGCTTGACACTTTTCACAGGAAGAAGTGATATAGGGAGTCACTGGCGGATTCATGCGACACAAAAGATGAGTAATACAAAGAAGCCATTTGTCATTACCCAATATGATCCGGAGTGGTGTGCGACACCATATGGCGGAGGTGGATGTATGGGAACTGCAGGCTGTGGAATTCTTGCAACAGTAAATGCTGTTTACGCATTGAACGGTCAGTATATGGATGTAATGGAGCTTGCCAATTATGCAGTGAAGAAAAATTACCGTATTGTCGGAAGCGGAACAGATGATGGTATTTTTAAGGCAGCAGCAAAGAAATACGGAAAAAAATATGGATTTGCCTGGGATGGTGGAAGTGGAAGCATCGACGTTTTAAAGAAAAAGCTTAAGGCAGGAGATACAGCAATCGTTCATGTACAGGGACATTATGTTTGTATTTCTGATTATAATAAAAAAACAAAGAAATATCTTTTACTGGATTCCAATTATCTGCCAAAACGTGCAACTTCCGCTTTTGGTGATTGGATTAAAGTAGACAGACTTTTATCCGGGGCATTAGAATCCCAGTATTTTTATTTCTTTAAACTTAGTGAAAAGTAATGATGAAGTAGAAGCGATGTAGTGGAGCAGGTATTCGGGATATGATTTTGAGAACGAAGTCTGTAGAGTGAAAATACGAAAAGCAGGGAAATGAATATGAAGAATAAAGAAGATTTAAAAAAGGAACTGATCAAAATCGATCATAAAAGTTACGGAATGTATAAAACGCTTGGAGGTAGTTACAGTTACGGAAATTATATTTTGCATATAGATCATGTACAGGGAGATCCCTTTGCTTCTCCTTCCAGACTTCGTTTTGAAGTGAAGAAGGAAACGCATGGATTTCCGGAAGAGTATTATGAAGAAAAACATCGCAGACTGGCATTAGAAGATCAAGTGCTGCGCCGGTTTTTAAGGCAGCTTCGTCAATTAGATAAAGGATCTATGGGTTCTGGTAAGAGCGGAAGAATTACGACCTGTCCGGCAAATCAGACGGTGCAGGAAAGAATCGCGGTTGTTTTTTCTAAGGATAGAATGGAACTTCGTTTTGAAATGGGATTTCCGGCGAGAGGAAGAACAATTATGGCAAAAGAGATGCAAAAACTTGTTTTTGATATTTTGCCGGAACTGGCAGAAAGCTGTTTGTTTTATCGTAAATGGGATACAAAGAGTAAGAGCTTTTTGGAAAAAGCTGTTTCTCTTGCAGACGATCAAAAGGAATTACGCCGGCAGCTAAAAGAAAGAGGATTGATAGGTTTTGTGGCAAACGGTGCAATATTACCAAGAGAAAGTGGCATTTCCGATCGTCCAATGCGGGATGCAGTGCCATTTATTTCACCGGAATCCTTACAGATTGAAATAGAGCTTCCACATAAAGGAAAGATGATCGGAATGGGGATTCCTAAAGGAATTACTGTTATCGTAGGTGGCGGTTATCATGGAAAGTCTACATTATTAAAAGCGTTAGAACAGGGAGTATATAATCATATTGCAGGAGATGGGAGAGAATATGTCGTAGCAGATGCTACAGGAATGAAAATCCGGGCAGAAGACGGCAGAAGTATTTTGCATACAGATATTTCTTTGTTTATTAATCATCTTCCTGCCGGACAGGATACCGTAGATTTTTCTTCGGAAAATGCAAGCGGAAGTACTTCTCAGGCGGCCAATCTGATAGAAGCCATGGAAGCTGGAGCAGAATTGCTGCTCTTAGATGAAGACACCTCTGCAACGAATTTTATGATTCGGGATAAAGTGATGGCAAAGTTAGTTTCTGATGAAAAAGAACCGATTACAACCTTACTTCGTCACATACGTGGAATTTATAAAACGATGGGAATTTCTTTTATCATTGTTGTAGGAAGTTCTGGAGATTATTTATCCGTAGCAGACCTTGTGCTTCAGCTAGATCATTATAAAGTAAAAGATGTTACAAAAGAAGCAAAGGAAATCTGCGAACAATGCCAGATTGCAGGGCAGTATGCGGAAAAAGAAGTTTGTATGCCGGAATTTTCCCGTAAATTAAAACCAATAAAATCTGCTAGAAGAAAGTTAAAATCAATGGGAACAGATACGGTGCTGATCGACAGGGAATCCATTGATGTGCGTTACTTAGAACAGCTTTCAGAAAGTGGACAGACAACAGCACTTGCCTATATGATGGGATGGATACTAGATCATGTAACAAAAGAAGAAGATATTCAGGAATTCATAGAAAATATGTATAAGCTTATCGAGAGAAAAGGAATGGCAGCGGTAATTCCTGCAAACTATTCTGCCGGACATCCCGTTCTTCCAAGAAAGCAGGAATTGTATGCCTGTCTTAGCAGATACAGAAGTGCCAAAATTGTAAAAAAATATATGTAGATTTTGTGAAAATGATTGAGAATAGAGTGAGATTAATGTAAAGTAGAATAAAGTAGGTGAAGGGTAAACTAACAATAAAAAAGGAGAATTTATAATTTATGATAAAGAGAAAGATATTTATTGCGACGGTATTGTTAGCATCTATGTGTATGGTGGGTGGATGTGCTACCTCAAAGTCCGGAGAAAAGGCTGCGGAAGCGACAACAGAAGCAGCTGCTACAACAGAGCAGACAACACCGGTAGAACTGAACGCTTCTGAATATGTGAAGCTTGGGCAATATGAAGGACTTACGATTAAAGGTTCTTCAACTAAGGTCACAGAACAGGAGATAGAAGATAAGATTGATGAACTGGCTGAAGAATATACAGATTACAAGGAGATTACCAGTCGTGATATTGTTCAGAAAGAAGATTATCTGAATATCGATTATGCAACAACGATTGATGGTAAGGAGAATGAAGATTATTCTGACAGCAGTATTGACATTCATTTAGGGGAAGGAAACCTGAATGTAGATGATGATGTCGATATAGACGAGAAGCTTGTAGGAAGTAAGGTTGGACAGGAAGTAGAGGTGGAATTTACATTTCCGGAAAGCTATGAAGATACTTCTGTAGCGGGAAAGAAGTGTCAGATGACAGTGACGATTAATGCAATAGAAAAAGAAGTTGTTCCGGAAATCACAGACTCCTTCATTAAAAAGAATACAGACTATTCTACATTAAAGGAATATAAACAACAGGTCAGAAAAGATCTTATTTCCGATAAGAAGACAGAAGCACAGCAGAATAATGAAGATGCGCTCTGGACAAAGATTATGGAGAATGTAACGCAGATTAAAGAGTTCTCGGAAGATGCAGTTAAGCAGGAAGTGAAAAATGTTAAAATAGAGAATAAAGAAATGGCAGAGTACTTTGGCATGAGCGTAAGTGACTTTATTGAGCAGTATAACGATATGTCAATCGAAGAATATGCCAAAGATTCGCTTAAGAGACAGTGCGTGCAGGATTTGTTAGTAGAAGCAAAGAATGTAACAGTAACAGATGAAGAATTGAATAAAGAGATACAGTATTATATTGACGAATTAGGCTACAAGGATAAAAAAGATGTTTTAGATACAATGCCGGAGGAAGAAATCCGTTCAGAATTACTGTATACCAATCTGATGACAGCATTATTAAAAGATACAAAGATTCAGAAAGCAGAATAGGGCCACAGTCAATCATGGAAAAGGAAATGAAAAAGAATAAAAGTAACGATAATTTTCAAATAAAATTAAAGTAAAAAATGCTTGCATTCATCTTTTGTTTATGATAGAATTAATATCCGTAAGCGGATATGGCGGAATTGGCAGACGCGCTAGATTCAGGTTCTAGTGAGCATTACGCTCATGCAAGTTCAAGTCTTGTTATCCGCAGCGTAAAACCATTATGATTCGTTATGAGTCATAATGGTTTTTTTTACAAAATTTTACGTATATATGATCATAATAAAAAAGTAAGACAGGCGTTATTATGTAAGATCTAGAAAGGGAGAGTGCACTTATGAGTAACTATATCACTACATATACGAGAAAGCATTTTGACCCTGTAAATCCTGAGCCAGTGAATATGGATATTAAAGACATTGCACATGCTCTTTCAATGATATGCAGAGGAAATGGACATGTCAGTTCTTTCTGGTCTGTAGGGGAGCATTGTATTTTATGTGCAAAGGAAGCGGCTGCAAAAGGATATGCAGATCGTTTAGTACTCGCTGCGCTTTTACATGATGCAAGCGAGTGTTATATGTCAGATGTGCCAAGGCAGTTAAAACAGAACATGAAGCAATATAAAGAGCAGGAGAATCATTTATTAGATGTGCTCTATACAAAGTTTTTAGGAACTCCGCTGAGCGAAGAAGAAGAAAAGCTTATAAAAGAAATTGATAATGCATTATTGTGGTATGATCTGAAGTATTTATTAGATGAGGAATTAGAGGAAAGGCAGCCGAAGCTTCATGTAGAGCCTGATTATACGGTAAGAGCATTTTCTGAGGTGGAAAAGGAATATTTAGAGATATTTAAACGATATAAAAGTACAGTTTACAAGGGACTACACAGGGTAGGTATCTGACGGGAGGGGTGCCGCCAGTCAGATTTTCCATGTGATGTTCAAGCTGTCGCTTGTGGCGGCTATGGTGGTGATCATCAAATCCACCACACGCCGCTTGTCATCAAAAGATACATTCTCCCAGGTATCGAGGTAGCCGGAAATCTGGCTGACCTGTTCCGGGCTGATGGCCTCCACAGTCAACTCCGCTATCCTTGCCAGAAGTTCCTGCTTGCGCCCGTCCAGTTCCGCTATCTTCACATTCACATAGGAGAACAGGACATTGTTTGCCCCCGTCAGACTGTCCACCAGCTTTTCAATCTCGCTGTCTACATGGGCAAGTTCCACTTGCAGGGCGGTGATTTTCGGGTTTGCCTTTGCCGCTTTCTTTTTTCCTGTCAGCGTCTTGTAGCTTGCCAGCTTCTTTACCATCTGCTGATAAACAACCGCTTCCAGTTCCGAAGTGATGATTTTCCCACAGCCAGGACAGCTTTTATTGTCCAGCCGTTTCGTGCAGCGGAGATACTGTTTGCCGGAGGGATTGTAGATACTCATAAGAGCATACCCGCAATTCCCGCACTTGATTTTTCCTGCCAGCCATGTGTGGGTGGCTTTCCGGGCAGACTGGATTTTCATGTTGTTCATCAGCTTCTTGCGGCAGGTCAGCCAGGTGTCGGAGGGGACGATACCCTCATGGGGAGCCAGTACCAGCATTTGGTCTTTTAAGTCGTTTTTCTTGCTGGCCTTTACATCTCGCCCTTGATACAGATAGCAGCCGTTCATGCCCGTAAAATCGGCAACGTCATTGACAATGACTGTACCTTGACTTTTGAAAAATTCGTACACATCAAGGTCTGCCTGCACATAGACAGGATTGCGTAACATCTGCGCCAGCGTGGGGCGTATCAGCTCTTTGCCATGGAACAAAATCCCCTGTTCGGCAAAGTACCGGGTAATGTCCCCGTAAGAAGTTGTGGGCTGGGCGTACATCTCAAACATCAGCCGGATATTGGCCGCTTCCTCCGGGTTTACCACCAGCTTCTTTGTGTTGATACCGTCCATCTTGATAGGCTCCGTATGGAAGCCGTAAGGGGCTTTCCCGCCCATCTTAAAGCCCCGCTGACTGCGGGAGTAGTAAGCGTCCGTTACCCGCTTCTGTATCGTTTCCCGTTCAAGCTGGGCGAACACGATACAGATATTCAGCATGGCCCGTCCCATCGGCGTGGAGGTATCAAACTTTTCCGTAGAGGACACAAACTCCACATTGTACTGCTGGAACAGCTCCATCATGTTGGCAAAGTCCAGAATGGAACGGCTGATACGGTCGAGCTTGTAAACCACGACCTTTGCAATCAAGCCCCGCTTGATGTCCCGCACCAGTTCTTGAAACTTCGGACGGTCTGTGTTCTTGCCGCTGTACCCTTTGTCTGTGTATTCCTTGCAGTTACCGCCTTTCAACTCGTATTTGCAAAATTCAATCTGGCTTTCAATGGAAATGCTGTCCTTTTTGTCTACCGATTGTCTTGCATAGATTGCGTCTATCCGATTGTTCATATTGTCGCTCCTTTTCTTAAAAAAGAAACGGAGCTGCTGACAGTTCTATTATACCGCCAGCAGCCCCGCAAATCAATGATGGGTTTGGAAAACCTTATGTCCCGGCTTCCTCACTCTCCCGCTTGTCGGCGTACTTGCGGAACACCTCATAAAGCTGCTGTTCCAGTTCCCGGCGTTTGGCTGCTTCCTGTTCCGGCGTGAACACCGGGGAGAGATTTTCCAGTGTGATTTCCTTTCCCTGAAAAGTCACGATTTCGATTTCCTTTTTGTATCTGATATTACTTATAAGATCACCTTTCCTTTCCATGCTGCCGCTGTTGCCGTTTCAGTTCCGCTAAAATCTCCGGCGGGATACGGTCAACCAGCCGCCGCATATCGTCCAGTTCGCTTTTTAACTTCGCCCGTTCCATCGTGTCATTCATCTTGCCTTTTTCGCTGGCCTTTGCCCTGACTTCCAGCTTTTCATTTTCCGCTAACAAGTCATTGATTGTGACCTTGTATTTTTTCAGTTGCCCGGAGAAGTTCTCCATCTGCGGAAACCACTTTTTCAGCATGGAGAGGGCTTCCTCTTTCTTCTTTCCGGCGTTCAGCGGGGTAATGCCGGAGAGAACCGCTTCAATGGCCCTCGCCTGTTTGGAGAGGTTGACCGCCTGTTTGAACAGCCGGGTGGGGATATGCTTCCGGCCCGTCTTGCTGGCGCTTTCCCCACGCTCCAGGTCGGGGTACTGCTCCACCATACAGGCGTGAAAATCGTCCTGCCACTTCGTCAGATTGGCCCGGTTGCCGATAATTTCTTTGGCGCACAGGCGGTTGTCCTTTGTCAGCGGCACAAAGACCAAGTGCAGATGGGGCGTTTTTTCATCCATGTGTACCATAGCCGAAACGATGTTCTCCCGGCCCACCCGGTCAATGAGGAAGTCCGCCGCCCTCTGGAAGTAGGCCGCTATCTCCTTTGGGGACTTGCCCTTGAAAAACTCCGGGCTGGCGGTAATCAGCGTGTCCACAAACCGAGTGCTGTCCTTGCGGGTGCGGCATCTGGCCTGCTCGATGCGGCTCTGAATGAAATGGTAGTAGCGGCCATCCGGCTTGACGATGTGGAAATTGTACTTGCTCCGGCTGGTGTCAATGTCCGGGTTGCTGGCGTACTGCTCCTTTTTCCGTTCATGGTGGGCTTCCAGCGGCCCCGCCGGGTGGCCCTTGTGCTTCTCAAATCGCAAAATTGCGTGTTGTGCCATTGAACTCCTTTCCCCATTCCATTCCTTTCCGGCGGGTTTTCCCGCCGAAAATATCTCTGATAGGATTGGAATGGAATGAATGTAAATAGATGGTTTTAATCTCTGTATTTCTATATACCGTCAGATTTCCGTACTTCAAGAGGATTGATTTTCGTACTCGCCAAGTACGGTTTTCAGCCCTCCGGCGTACCATAACCGGATTTCTTGAAGTCGGTGTTTGGAACCGCTTCATAGGATTTCGGGTAAATGCGGTTGGGTTTTCCACAGCCCTGTTTCTGGATTTCCACCAGCCCCGCATACTGCAACTCCCGCAGGGTGTTGACCGCTTTCTGCCGCCCGCAGCGGAGCAAAGCGACCACCTCGCAGATGGGGTAGTACAGGTAGACCCGCCCGTACTCGTCCGCCCAGCCGTTCTTCCGGGACAACTCCGCCCGGCGCAGGACAAAGGCATACAGCACCTTCGCTTCGTTGCTCAAGGGCTGGAATGTGGGTGCTTCAAAAAGGAAATTGGGGAGCCGGGTGAAACTGAACGCCTTTTCCGGCTGGTGAATATAAATCGTGTTTGTCATAGCGTGTTTTGTGGACGGTTAGAGGCCCGTTTTCCGGGGCGAATGATAAATGATACCAGCCGCCCCGGTTGAGGGCTTGCGGAGCCTTGCAAATCAAGGCTTTTCCCGCTCTTAACTGTCCACAGCAGACCTCCTTTTCCGTTCACTTTCTGTTTTCTGCCGCCTGTGAACTCTGGCGGCGCAGTCCGGGCAGTATTTGCCCCGGTTGGACTTCGGGACGAACACACCGCCGCACTCCGCACAGCGTTTCAAGTCCCTGTCCCGGTAAATCTCCGCTTCCAGCGTCCTGTCCAGCGGCAAGACCGCCCAGCGGAACCACTTGCAGCAGACGGAGAACGAAATCATCTGCGGACAGGCGCAGGTGTCGCCATCGTCCAGCGCAAGGCAGTTTCCGTCCTCGCAGTTGCAGCACTCCCGGCGTATCAGGCCGCTGGCTCGTCTCTTCTGGGGCGGGGTTATGCGGTAGGGGGAGCCGTCCGGCCTGTGTTCCAGCGGCGGCAGGTGTTGATAGGGTCTTTTGCTCATGCGTCCCTCCGTTTTCTTTGGCGTGTTCTGTTTCCAAGGTGCTTGTCCATCGATGAACTATCCCAAGTCTACACCTTTTTGACCGCCTGTGCCGTATATCCAAGAGGTAGGAAATCAGCCTGAAAAACTCCCTATTTCCACGCTCTCGGATTTGTGATATAATCAAAAAAAGATAAAAGACAAATTCAGGTTTCTGGTCTTCTTGCACAAAATAAAGGAGGAGCTATTATGCAAATTGTTTATATTCCAAGCGAATCAATGTCTGTTCAAGGTAAAAAAGATGAAATCTATAAAAGATATGGGAAAGACTGGAATATTAGAGAACAGGGAGGAGGTAACGGAAATTGGTTGTTGACCAGAAAAAGTGATGTGCTTGTAGATGGAAAAAGTTATCGTACTTTTGTACTTGAACACTACGGTAAATCCAAGCTGACAGCGAAGCTTGTTGATAAATTTCGTGAAGATGTAGCAAATGGTAAAATAAAACTGTAAATGCCTATGCCGTTATGCTATGAGCATAGTACATAGCATAACGGCTTCTCTTTCGTTGAGCTAGCAAGGAGGGTGAATATGTCTTTATCCATACAAGAGCGATTAAAAGACCTACGTGTGGAGCGTGGCTTGACGCTGGGGCAGCTTGCGGAGCAGACCGGGCTTTCCAAGTCTGCGCTGGGCAGTTACGAAACGGAAGACTTCAAGGACATCAGCCACTATGCCCTTATCCGGCTGGCGAAGTTTTACGGTGTGACCGCTGATTATCTGCTGGGGCTGTCTGAAATGAAAAATCACCCAAACGCCGATCTTGCAGACCTGCGTTTGAGTGATGAAATGATTGACCTGCTGAAAAGCGGGAGGATAGACAATACCCTGCTGTGTGAGCTGGCGGCGCACCCGGATTTCCCCCGGCTGATGGCTGACCTTGAAATCTATGTGAACGGAACGGCACTGAAACAGGCGCAGGGTGCAAACGCCATAGTGGACACGATGAGCGCAACTGTTATAAAAAAGCATAATCCTGGCATGAGTGATACGCAGTTAAGACAGCTTATCACCGCCCATATTGATGAGGACGAGTTTTGCCGCTATGTGATACAACGGGACATAAACGGGATTGCCCTTGCTCTGCGGGAAACACACAAGGACGATTTTTTCAGCGTCCCAGAGGATAACCCGCTAAAAGAAATGCTGGAAACTGCTGGTGAAATCGTCAGCCAGGACAGCGACACGGAACAAGCGTACTTGGCGTTTATCTGCAAACGGCTCAAGCTGAATTTTAGGAAGCTGTCAGTAGAAGAACGGAAGTGGCTGAAAAAGATTGCGGAAAAATCCGACTTGCTGAAGAATCCAAAACCGCAGAGAGGACGAAGATAAAAAATGCCTGAACGGCGGTTCTGGTTTTTCAGAACCACCATCCAGGCATTTTGTTTAGTAATAGAAAAAGGTGCAGTTGATTATTGCGTATTGTCAATCTCTCTCAAACCGGGTAGTAAAAATACGGCAAGCGCAACGATGATAATGCCAATTCCGCAAATGACAAACCATTTCTCAACTCCCAGCCGCTCCGCCAGAGGCCCGGAAATGACAAGGCCAAACGGCATGGCGAGGGAAGCGGCGCTTGTCAGTAGAGAAAAAACTCTCCCCAGATATTCTGGTTTGACCGTTTCTTGAAAAATCGCATTTTGCACACCGTAAAATGGAGCGGAAATTCCCATAACAGTACAGCACACAACAAAGACAAGAAATGCGTCTGGCGGCAAAAGCCCGGAGAGCATATTGCTAACGCCCATCAGGAGAACGGAAAGACCGATGGTGTACCGCCGTTTCTTAAAACCGCCCCAAATGCTCAGAATGACTCCGCCAAGCAGCATACCAACCGCAAAAGCAATTTCAGCGGCAGAGGCATGGGCCGGTGTTCCTTTGAAGTATGACATACAGATGAGAGGAAAAAGCGTACTGATTGGCATATAAAAGAACATATAAATTACACCAATCCAGAGCAGAGCAAAGAGGCCCCTGTTTTGCTTTAATACCACATACCCCTCTTTCATATCCTGTAAAAACTGTTGTCTTTTCGTTTCTGGACATAGTTCAGGCGTTGGTATGGACGAAATCGCAACAGTCACACAGGCAAGGATTGCACCCACAATATCTAACAATATAATTGCATTAAGAGGCCAAACAGCATATAAAAACGCTGCGGCAGCTGGACTGATAATCGCACTTACTGCTTGCATGGTCTGCGTGTAACCAGCGCATTTTGTAAGTTCCTCTTTTGGCACAATCATAGGTGTTGCTGCGCTGAATGCTGGAGAATGAAAAGCAGTTCCCGCACTTCGGATTAACAGGACAACCATAATAGACCATACGGGCAATTCCATGTAAAACGCCACCAGCGCCAGAATACCGCCAGCGGCGGCAATTATCAAATCCGCACCAATCATTACGCTTTTACGGCTGTGCCGGTCAACAAAAGCACCTGCAAACGGGCCTAAACAGGCTTGCGGCAAAAATCCAATCAGTGTTGCCGCCGTCAATATGATTGCAGAATTAGTTTTCGCAACCAAATAAAAGATAATGGCCATTTGCAAAATACCGCTGCTAATAAAGGATATTGCTTGTCCGGCAAGAAGTGTAAAATAAGTTTTTCTCCATGAATTGTTGTTTTGGGTCATAATGCGAACCTCCTTTTTTATTGCATTGTTCCTTTGTTTCTGCAATAAAAAGCAGGCGTTGTCCCACAGAGAGGGCAGACGCCTGCATAACAACAAAGCACGAAAAAACACCACGATACAGTTCAAAGACTGCTCGTGTCAAACCTACGTGTTCCTTTGCATACGCACGCAAAAAAAGCCCACCATCATGTGGAAAGGTACTTCTACTTTTTATTGCTTATTAGCGTACACAAATTAACACACGTAAGCCTCCTTCCAATCTCAAACTGTCGCACAGTATAACACACATCCGATAGACTTGTCAACCATTTTTAACCTTGTTTTCCATCTTGTTTTTCCATCTCTTACGGGCAGTAGCAAAGCCAGGCGAGCCAGTCAACGGTCAAGATGAACGGCGCTTTCAGCGCCGCCGTTGACAGTCTCGCCCGTCTTTGCTAATGGGTAATCAAGGCGGGAAAGCCATTTTAGGGCTTTCCCGCCCATTTCAATTTTGGGAGAAGAAAGGCCCCAAAATGAACGAGTGCGGCCAAACACTTTTAGGGATTGGCCACCTTGTCCACCCATCCAGCGGGGCGGCGGGGAACGGTCAAGGCCGGGCGTCAGCCCATTCATTTCAGCCTTGACGGTTTCCTGCCGTCCTGCTACTTTTCCCGGAGTGTGGCCACACATCTGGTCACGGTGTCCAGAGCTTTGGGACTTTTTGTCCCATAGGCCGGGGGCGGAGGACGAGGGACGGGGGCTTTCATAATACGCCCTGTCTGCTGCTGAAATCAGCCCTTTGTTTCCGGCTTACCAGCCCCAAACAAAGCCCTGCTTTCCTGCCGCGTCAAATGCCCTTGCCCTCCCCGGCGGCAACGGTATTTTCAGGGCAACGCCGACAGAGCGTATAACACACTACACTTTGCTCCGCAAAGTCGTGTGCCAAATGGGGCGCTGCCCCCTTTGGAAACCCCCGCAACAAACAGGTGCTATGCACCCAGCCGGGAGCATAGCGCCGTTTGTTGTCAGCAGCCCGTTTCACGGTCTGCGTGTAGTTCCTTGTAAACTGACCTAAAGATAAGATAAAATATAATGAATGAAATGACGATGTTATAAGATATACGCTCGGAATTTTGATACCGGTTTTCGGTTGATATTCCGAGCGTAAGTAGTTTTAGCGCTGAATGGCAAAAGGTGTACTGTACCATATATTAGCATAATCTCTGGTATTATGGTTTAAAATATCTTTAAGTAATTTACATATGTGTGTGATCTGGCTATTTATGTCATTATCAACTGTACCATATATCTCTCCGGATTTTATTTTCTGGTGCATTTCGGGATTATTATTAATTCCGATAATCAGGGGAAGGCTCATGTTATGCTGCTTATAATAGTCATAGACACCAAGTGCCATATCATCATTATTACATATAACTGCTTCTGCGGAATGAATGAGTGTTTTATCTAAGTTTGCAAACTTTTCAGTCGCAAGTTGGCGCTGCCAGTCAGCAGAGAGATTGGCGAGCTGATTGAGAGGCAGATTTTGGCTGTTTTCAAGGAAACCATTTGTTCTTCTTATAGAATCAAAATGTGTTTGTTCTCCTTCAATAAGAATATAATCGAGCGTATTGTTTTTATTATGATCTAATTTTTTCTGATTTTCTTTCCATGCGTTTTGAAGCATATCCGCCTGAATTGCACCAGCCTTTTTTGCCTGCGTTCCCACATACCATGTCTGTTTGGAAATAGATAAATCTTTTTTGTCTGTTTCTCTATTAAATAAAATGACAGGAAGTTTATGGTTCGCTGTCTTATTTAGGACGCTAGCAGCAGAAGAAGGTGTTACAAGATTGATCAATAAGGCATCAAAGTTCTGCTCATACATGTATTGAAGCTGATGTTCCTGGCGATTGGCATTACCTTCGGCATCAAAGATTTCATAAAGAATTTTTTTGCCGTTAAAAGTACAAGTTTCAAGTTCGTTCTGAAGTTTGTCAATATAGTCGCTCATAAAGGTGTCATCCATGTCATAGACAGCGATGCCTATATGAGTGTACTCATTTTGGGGTTGCGGTAGCTTCCATATTGTTATAGTGCTTATTAAAATAATAATTAGTGTAAACAAAATGGAATTATAATTAAAAAGATTTGTTTTCATAACTAAAATCCTCATTTTTGTTAATTTGCCAGTAGAGAGTTTAGTTTTCCACTTTCGATAGTCTGTTTATCTAACTTTTGGCATGAAACAATGATATTTTGCATATGTTTACTGCGAGAGTAGGAGTCAATCATTTGGATACTCTTATATCCAAGTTTATAAGTGTTCTTAATGTAGATATGAGAATGCTTGCTTTCTGCAATTTTTTTTATTATTTGAGAAGTAATTGGAAGGCAGTAGGCTTTTTCTGTAGTTTTCTCAAAGGTAGCGTAATGAATAAAGGATGACGTCATCGTTTCTGTAATTGCTAATAGGTTACTGTAGTCATAATGTTTGTTAGGTTCTGTCATATATTCTTCCGGATAAATCAAAAGAATGCCAATTACATGATTGTCCGTCTCTTTTTTTACTAAAGAATCCAGATCCTTGGCAGAGAGCTGCTCTTTATACCAGAAGTCAAGAGTAATAGAGTTGTTACAGGCATAATCGCGCAGGGCATCTAAAATTCTGGAAGTTTTTTTATTATAGGAAGAGGACAGCAGGACTACTACCGTATTTTTGCTTTTGAGGTTTGTATGGTTCATCATACATTGGGAAGAAAAAAATGCAATCAAAAGCATTAATATAATTAACAGTACATATTTTTTCTTATTATTTTTCATAAATAAAATCCTTTCGTTTGCCATAGGCGGAAACCCACTATCTTTAGGTGGTGGGAGGAGCCTTGTTAACTGTTACCTAATATGCTACAATAGCCGTAGCAGTTCTTAAAGAGAAAACCGTTAGATGTGCTGCTCATTAAAGGCACTCTTTTGTACATTGACAAGATATGAGGTTGCAATACGAAATTCGTGTATTGCGTAAAATCTTAACCGTAAAAGATTTTTTACTGTATAGCATGGGAAGTTTAGTACCTGATACAGTTACAGATGAGCATGTCTTGTCTGTAAAGGGTGCTGTCAGCCACCCTATGATGTAACGCCACTTTAGATAGCAATATCTATCGGGGATTAAAGGTCGGAGGTGTAATCCGTTAGTACGACTGGGCAGTTACAAGCCCATGACCTTTAGGTCGTGGGTAGTTGACCAATATCCAATATCCTCAACTTTCTTTATTTTCGGAATGATGATAGAGGCAGTTGTTCCTTCATCAAGTTCACTGGTAATAACAACACCGTATGCATTGCCGAAAATCAATTTAATTCTCTCATCAACATTTCGTACACCGATACCAGAACCACGTTTGCTGGAGACTACTTTATTGTGCATGATATATTCAATCGTTTCTGGAGGCATACCAAGACCGTTATCAATTACATCAATATGAATGAGCGAGTTTTTTTCATAGATAGAAATCTGGATTTCACCATCATCATAAATTCCTTCCATTCCATGGTAAATAGCATTTTCAAGTAATGGCTGAATGGACAGCTTAGGGCAGAGATATTGTAAAAGATTTTCATCTGCCTGTACAGAAAAATCGAATTTATCTTTAAAACGTATGTTTTGAATAGAAAGATAGCTGGTTGCATGCTCTAGTTCTTTTTTTAGTGAGATAATATCCTGTCCCTGACTTAAGGAAATACGGAAGAATTTTGCAAGAAGAGAAACCATCTGCTCTGCACCTTTATATTCACCACTCTGTATCATCCAGATGATGGAATCAAGGGTATTATATAAAAAGTGAGGGTTAATCTGAGATTGTAAAAGTTTCTTTTCCATTTTTCGTTGTTCACGTTCATTGTTACGGATTTCGTCCATTTGTTTTTGTAACTTTTCTGCCATGATATTAAAATGAGCGCTTAGTGTTTTTAATTCTCCGATGCCATTTTCTTCTGCTTTTGCCTGGTAATTTCCTTTTCCAAATTCCCGCATTGTGTTAAGTAACCGGTACACAGGATTAGTGAACTCATGAAAGAGTAAAATATCCATAAAAACAAGAAATATACCGACCATAAGTAAGATAATCCATACAACATAATAAACACTTATATTTTCTGTATGTATATTGAACAAAGAACTGACGAGGACAATATTCCAGCCGGTATATCCAATCTGCTGTCGTTCGATCAGCCATTTAGTACCCTGAAATTTATGTATTTTATAATTTGTACAGTTTAAGGCTATATTGATAGTTCTTTCTTTATACAGATCGGAGGAAATGCGTTGCATAAAAGGATGGTAAAGAAAAGCCGAATTATCATCTAATAAATAGCAGTAAGATGTCTGCGTATTTTTATAATGTTGTAAAATTGCATCGACAGAATCTGTATAATATTGCATTAAAAGAATACCAGGTTTCATTTTGCCATGGTCAATATATTCAACATATCGGCTGATCTGGAATACATGTTTTACTTTATCAGGATAGACGAGCTTCTTTGGTCCATAATAAATTGTTTCGATATTATTTTTTGCTTGTGTAAACCAGCTTTCCTGAGTAGCAGGTGTGGCTGATAAATGCGAAGAATGCCATAAAGAAGTTCCGTTGATATCATATAGGGCAAGCCCGTTAATATACTCTGAAGAACTGTTTTCTATATTCGATAATATCGAAGAAAACGCTTCATCCTGAAGATCATATTTTTTAATTGTATCATAATAAATCGTGTTAATTGTATCATTGATGGATTCAATTTCGTTTTCAATATTTTGTGCAAGTACATTTTTTTGTCTATTAGTGTCCTCTACAGTTTTTTGAATAAAATAAGCAGAGAGGTAATGCGAAAATAAAATCATGCAGCTTATGATACAAAAAGCAATTGATACAGACATGATGAGCGGAAATAAAATTCGAATGCTCATTTTTTTATTTTTCATTGACACTTCCTCCAAGTTTTCGATATTTTACTGGAGAAATACCACAGTGCTTTTTAAAGACATAGCTAAAATAATTTGGTTCAGGATAACCTACCATCGTTCCGATAACATGGCTTTTGTAGTCAGTGACATCAAGTAACATTTTTGCGGCTTCCATTCGTCTGTTAATTAGATAATTTAAAAAAGTAGAGCCGGTTTCCTGTTTGAAAATTTTGGAAAAATAGGAGGAGCTTACATGTAGTTCCTGACAGATGGATTCTACAGATAAATCAGGTTCCTGGAATCTTTCTTCCACTAATTTTTTTGCATTTTCAGCTAAGATTACGTTGTTATCTACTTGTTTTTTCTGTATTAATGTACGTATTAACTGAAAATAATT
Organism: Anaerobutyricum soehngenii; assembly: GCF_009697165.1. Lineage (NCBI taxonomy): Bacteria > Bacillati > Bacillota > Clostridia > Lachnospirales > Lachnospiraceae > Anaerobutyricum > Anaerobutyricum soehngenii. The sequence goes on from NZ_VULP01000007.1 coordinate 66,801, forward strand.
AATAAGCCAGTTATCAAGTTCTTCTCCCGTATTTAAAGAAAGAATTTTCACAGCCATTTTTTTGGAACCGGCAAATTCTTTATCGGAAGTAAGCTGATATTTTTTATAAAGACGAGAAAGAGAAAAAGATATTTCCAGTACAACGATTTGATATTCACTTAAGTTATAATGTGAAGAATGAAGATGTTCAAGCATAGTTATAACAGCTTGTTTTAATTCTTCTTCAGAACAACGTGTAATAATCTTTTCGATAGAATCTACTTCAGAATTCCAGTCTTCCTCTTTTTTTTGAAGAGGCAGAATGTCATTATAGTAAGTATAACTTTCTTCTTGAATAACAACGTTATAATCAAGCGCTTCAAGAGCCTGCTGATACAGCAGAGGGAGTTCTTTAATGGTAGTTGTAGAGGAACTGATTCCACAGGATATTCTGGTATGAAAAATACGTTCAATTAAAACAGAAGCCTCTTGTATTGTTCGAGTGATTCGTTCAATATCATGTTTTTTATTTCCGCATAGTAAAAAGACTTCTTTATCAATAATTCCAAATTCATAGAGAGAACTTATCTTCTCCAAAGCTTCTTTTATCGTCTCTTTAATAGAAAGCTCAGAGAGAACATCAATTAAATTCGTTGTTCTTATTTTTACAGTGATAATATGGAAGACAGCATAATTGAGATTTAATTTAAGGTTTTTAATCTGAGAGTCGTAGTATTCATCTGTTACAGGTTCGGTCAAAAGCTGTGTCAAAAACTGTTGTCTAAGAAGAGGAATACTTTCCGCATAAATGTTTTCCAGACGGGTTCGGTTCAGTTTTTCTGCATATTCTTTTTCAAGTTCTTCATGTATATTAGTTAGAAGTTTTTGCATTTCATCGTAGTCGATTGGTTTCATAAGATATTGGGATACCCCATAGCTGATCGCCGTTCTGGCATATTCAAAATCATCCCAGCCAGAAAAAAGAATAATTTTTGTATTTATGTAATTATCATGAATAATTCTGGATAGTTCCAGACCATCCATAAAAGGCATTTTAATATCGCTGATTAAAAGATCTGGATGATATTCTTCTATTAATTCCAGAGCTTCTTTGCCATTTTGGGCGGTTCCGACAACTGAAAATCCAAGGCTTTCCCAGTCAATACCGTTTTTCATGCCAAATAATATTTGTTGTTCATCATCTGCTAAAATAATGCTGAAATTTATCAAAATTTTTTCCTCGTTTTGTGTAATATTTGAATGTTAATATTCAGGTTATAATATTTAAATTGTAACATAAATAAGGACAAGCTGATTATTTTTTTAGGAAAATCAACTTGCCTTACTTATAATATTTTTGTACAGTATCCTGTTATTCCTGTTCGGAGGATGTGGAAGAGCCTGTAATTTTAGAAATTACTTTTTTCATAAATTCATCATTAAGTTTATATTTTGTTTTAAATACAACGTAAGCAAGAATAATTCCAAGAGCAGGTACGATACACATCAGTATACGTATGGAATTTTGTGTTGCTAAAGTTTGTACAGTATTAGGAACATATCCGGTTAACTCTAATACGAAACCGATTGCTAATGCTGTGAAAGCAGCAGTAAATTTTACGATTAATGTCTGAAGAGAGAATATAACACCTTCATTTCGAACCCCTAAGACATACTCGCCGTAATCAACAACATCTGCAAGGAAAACAGTAGCACATCCAAGCTCCAGACCAGTACCGGTTTTTACGATAATTCCGGCAATAGCAGTTAAAGGGATATTAGAAGGACAGACAAATCCAACAACAAGCAGTAAAATAAGTCCAACTGGTGGAAGTGTACATGCAAGTAAAAATGCTTTCTTTCTAGATAATAATTTTGTGACTTTAGGGAAGATTAATAATCCTACTACTTCTGCAACGGATGCACTGATCATAAAGGCAGATAACATTCCGGCATTATTGCATACATAGCTAAAATAATAGGTAGCAACACCCATAATAGCTTGAATTCCAACATTGTATAATAAAATTAAGAGAACAGCCCATCTTAACTGATCATTCTTTTTAATTACAGTAAAAATATCGCGGAATTTCATTTTTTCTGTTGTTCCAGTATTTTGTTGTTTCTTTGGCAGGTTAATAACACAGACAGCCATTGTGAATATAAATGTAGCGGCGATAATTAATGCGAATCTGTGATATCCGATATAATTTCCACCAAGTCCTTTAATAATCTGTACACCGAAACCAGCAATGATAAGGGACTGACCGATACTGGCAAAAATTCTTGGTAAAACAGATACCTTTTCACGTTCTTCTGGATCGGAAGTCAGATTAGGAATGATAGACCAGTATGGAATATCCATAATTGTGTAGGTCATTCCCCATAAGACATAAACAACAGATGCGAATACACAAAGACTCACACCAGATAGATGAAAATCAGTAAATACAGTAACAAATACAAATGAATTGATTAATGTTCCAATAACAAGCCATGGTACGAATTTTCCCCACCGGCTTCTCGTATTATCAACAATCATACCCATAAATAAATCATTAAAAGCATCCCATAACTTAGCAACAAAAAACATGGTTCCTATGAAAGCAGGAGCAACTTTAATGATATCTGTAAAATAAATCATAGAAAAGGTTGCGATCATTCCATAGATCAAATCTTTTCCTAATGCACCGAAAGCAAAGCAATATTTTACTCGGCCTGGTATTTTTCCCTGGTATACTACACCACTGTTACTTTTGTTTTCCATTTTGACCTCTCCTCTTTTTTTATTGGTGTTTTTTGACTTGGTTGAAGTTTAACATTTTGCCGAAAAGAATGACATTTGATATTCTATTCAAAAAATATGAATTTCTATTTTCAGGAATTGGATTGAAAATCAGCTTATGATACAGTACACTAATGGGAAAGTATGCACAAAAAGATTCCGAGAGTGCATAGGTAAAAAGTGGGGAATATCAATCAGATATATCGGACATATTAGACATATTATATAGAAAGGCTGGAAGCGGAAAAATATGAAAGAGAAAGAAGATATAAGAGAGAATAAATGGGACAAACTATTGAAAATACATACAATGGGACGTGATGATTCTAACGCAGATCAATACCATTATCCATATGAACCTACACCATATTCTGTATTAGAAAGATTAGCTAATACAGGAATCATACGAAAAAATAATACACTGCTTGATTATGGCTGTGGAAAAGGGCGTGTAGACTTTTTCCTTTCATATCAGACCAGGTGTACATCTGTTGGTGTGGAATATGATGAAAGAATCTATAATAAGGCAGTAGAAAATAAAGAAAGTGCTATTTCTACAAGAAGAGTATCTTTCAAAGCGGAAAATGCAGAATATTTTGCTGTACCAAAAGAAGTGGATAGAATCTATTTCTTTAATCCATTTTCCCTGGAAATATTACAAAAGGTAATGCATAAAATATTAGAATCTTACTACGAAAATCCTCGGGAAATGAAATTACTTTTTTATTATCCGTCAGATGAATACATCTCCTATTTAATGACAGTAAATGAATTAATATTTGCAGATGAAATCGACTGCAGAGATTTATTCCAGAAAAATGATTCCAGAGAAAGAATTGTGATATTTGAACTTTAAAAATAATCTTGATTTCTAAGAATACTCTTTTTTTGATACTGACATTATTTTTGAAACAAAATAAGACTACGAGGTAAAATAAAATGGAAAATAAACATATTCATGAAAACGAATATATAAAAAATAAAGATAAAACACAAAATAAATACCATATTCATGAAGCAGCTTATATGGACGAACATATGCAGGAATATGTAGGACAGCATATATATGAACATACACATATAGATGAACATGGGAAAGCTCATACACATACTCATAATCCAGAAACCGTAAAAAATGAATTGAATCGTATTGCCCGCATTATCGGCCATATGAAGTCAATCAAGACGATGATTGAATCGGGGAGAGACTGTAGTGAAGTTCTTATACAGTTAGCAGCAGTTGATGCCGCAATAAAGAGCCTAAGCAGAGTTATTTTAAAAGAGCATATGTCAACCTGTATCGTCGATGCGATAAAAACAGAAGATACTGAAGCAATTGAAGCATTGAATGAAGCAATAGACAAATTTATAAAATAAAATACTAATTTGAGGGACTAAAGAAACGAAAACCAGAAATTTGATAGAAAAGAAAATGTGAAGATAGTCGCTTCGTAGAAAATGCCTGACCGGCATTTTTACTGGCTCCGACATCACATTTTCTTTTCTATCAAATTTCTGGTTTTCTGTCCTTTGGCTCCAGATGGAAATTAGTATTTAAATCTTGGATGGGAATAAGGGGATTGTCCAGAAGGCTATGGTTTTTAATCAGAGAACTGTTTCCCCATAAGAAATTCGCCATAAAAAAATAGCAGTGAAGGTCAAAGCCTTCCAATTAATAAGATTTCTTTCTCTATAATTCCGTTAAAATTTCGTTAACAATTCCTTTTCCTTTAGAAGACCGGCTACAAATCCAGTGGGAAAATATTCTCCTCTGGAGATTTTTATTCTAGTGAAAACCATAGACTTCTGGACAATCCCCTCTTTTTCCCTCAGACTAAAATACTAATTCCTCATCAAGAACAGACAGCCGCTGAAACAAACTTTTATGCTGAATTGTAAGAAAAGCTATGATAAAGAAAAAAGAATTGTTATAAGTATTGTATTTTGTGACTTTGCGCTATGGAATTCTGACCATAGGAACTTGGGACTCGTTTTTCCCAAGTTCCTGTTTTTCTGGGCAGAATGGAATGCTTAGCGCAACGGAACAAAATCAAACTTATAACAATTCTTTTTTCTTTACAAGACTAACTACAATTCGGCTTGGTATCTTCTACATAAAGCGGTGTCTGTCTCCCCAGTAAATTAGTAGTTTGTTATTGACATTTTCTTGGAAAAGGATTATGATATACAAACAAGTTCGCTAGTGAACAGATTCCTAACGAACTAAATAAAGGAGATATGAAAGAAAATATGTATTCTCATAAAAGCAAGCAAGGAAAGCTTTGAAGAGTGCATGATAACAAACGGAGGATAAAATATGCGAGATTCTATGATTAATATCTGTGGAATGAATATGCGTAAGCTTTTGGAGAAAAAATCTGAAGTGCTGGTGCAGAAATACGGAGTGAGAAATGTGGAGTTGGAGATTCTTTTGTTTTTATATCATTCATCATGTGGAGATACGGCGAAGGATATCGTAGAGCAGAAGAATTTATCTAAGGCGCATATTTCAAAGTCTGTGGATAATTTGCGGGCAAAGGGATTCGTTGTTTTGATAGAGGATGACAATGATCGTAGAAAGAGACATATTGAGTTGACACAAAAAGCGGAGGAGGCAGCGAAGGAGATGTTAGAAGTTCATAATGATTGTAAGCGTATTATTATGCGGTATGTGACAGAGGAAGAAAAGGCAGTTATGGATCGTGTGATGCAGAAGATGCTTCGCAGTTTGGATGAGGAACTTCAAAAGTAACAGAGTTAGTCTGATTAGAAGAAAGGAATGTAGTATATGAAGTCAATGGCAATAGAAAGGGAATTTGGCAGCGGAGGACGGGATATCGGAATTCGCATTGCGAAAGAGGCACAGATTCCTTACTATGATGGACAGCTGCTGATTGAGGCCGCTAAAAGATATGGCATAGAGATTGCAGATCTTAAGGAGTTTGACGAGAATAAAGTAGGAAGTCTTCTCTATAATATCGCGATGATGGCAGGCTATAATCAGTATGAAAATATGGCGAAAATTAATGAGATTTTCTATGGAATGAAAGAGACGATTAAGAGTCTTTATGCAGAAGGTCCGGCGGTTTTTATCGGAAGATGTTCTACAGAAATTTTGAAATCCTGCGAAGATGTTGTGACAGTTTTTGTCCGCTGTAGTGATAAGGAGAAGAGGGTACAGCGCATTTTTGATAAGGAAAATGTAGATACGATGCAGAAGGCACGTCGTTTAATGGACAGAAAGGATTGGGGCAGGGAAAGGTATTTTAAGTTCTGGACGAAAAAGGACTGGAAGGACGAGAAGAACTATGATCTGATTCTTGATACAGCGAAGCTTTCTTTGGAGGAGTGCTCAGAGATTTTATTGAAGAGGATGAACGAGTAGGCATTGGAAAGCATAATAATAAACGATGCGAATTTTTGATGAACATAGTAGTCAGAGTAAAATTGTTTTGACAAAAAGTAATTGGAGGACATAAAGAATGACAAAAATATTTAAAAATATGGCCCCATACTGGTATATGATCGTTGCGATTGTATTATTGCTTATTGTGCAGGCGTTTGGCGATTTGTCGCTGCCGCAGTATACGTCAGATATCATTGATGTGGGAATTCAGAATAAAGGTGTGGAGCATATTCTTCCTGTGAAAATGATGGAGGATGAGTATGAGATTTCGCAGTTGTATATGACTTCAAAAGAGAAGAAAGTATGGAAAGATACTTATGAGAAAAAGGGTGAGTATTACATTTGCAAAGTAGAAGATGAGGAGAAGCTGGATCAGTTAGATGATACATTTCTTACAGCGATTTTCTTAAATCATAACATGTCAAATGTAAAAGAATCGCAGTTTAAGAAGATGATTAAGAATTCGATTGCTTCGAATCCTGCGATGGCTCCGATGAAGGATAAAATAGATGATATGAGTGTCGATGAGATTGGAAAGATGCTCAACATGGAGTTTAAGAGTTTTCAGGAGGAAGATGATAACGGGAAAAAGGTTACTTACGTTGATGTGCGCCCGATGCTGTATCAGATGAGGCAGACAGGCATGATGAGTGCCAAAGATATCCAGAAGTCCAGAGAAGAAATCGAAAAGAAAATGAACGATATTGGAGAGAGTACTTTATTTTCTACAGGTGTTGCCTATGCGACAAAATGTGATAAAGCTGCAGGAGTAGATATCGATAAGATACAGACAGATTATCTCTGGAAAGAAGGCGGCCGTATGCTTGGAATTGCATTTATGATTCTGGTAGCGGCGATTGGAGTCGGTTTTCTTGCTTCTAAGGTAGGTGCGAGTATTGGCAGGGATTTGCGTGGAAAAATCTATAAAAAGGTTATGGGATTTTCAAATGCGGAAATGAACCGTTTTTCTACAGCATCTCTTATTACAAGAAGTACAAACGATATTCAGCAGATTCAGATGGTTACAGCAGTTATGCTGAGACTTCTTTTGTATGCACCGATTATCGGAATTGGTGGAATTATTAAAGTGTATCAGACCGGAGCAGGAATGGAATGGATTATTGCTCTTGCGGTTGTTGTGATTCTCGGATTTGTTATGCTGCTTGTTTCGATGGCGATGCCGAAGTTCAAAATTATGCAGACATTAGTAGATGGTCTTAACCTTGTTTCCAGAGAGATTTTAACAGGACTTTCTGTTATTCGTGCATTTGGCAGAGAGAAAACAGAGGAAGAGCGTTTTGATGAAGCGAATAAAAAGTTGACAGGTACGCAGCTTTTTACAAACCGTATTATGACGTTTATGATGCCGGGAATGATGTTTATCATGTACAGTGTTACCATTCTGATCACATGGGTTTCCGCACAAAAAATTGATGCGGGTACGTTACAGGTTGGTGCGATGACAGCGTTTATTACTTATGCAATGCAGATCGTTATGGCATTTCTTATGATGACAGCGATGTCTATTATGGTACCAAGAGCGGGTGTTGCAGCAGATCGTATTGATGAAGTTCTTAAGACAGAAGCTTCTGTTCAGGATGTGAAGAAGCCAGAAACGCTTAAGGAGCATAAAGGTGTTCTGGAATTCTCACATGTAGATTTCAAGTATCCGGGAGCAGAATATAACGTGCTTTCTGATATTGATTTTAAAGTGGAGCCAGGCAAGACAACGGCAATTATCGGAAGTACCGGCTGTGGAAAGTCTACGCTGGTTAATCTGATTCCAAGATTTTATGATGTGACAGGTGGACAGATTACATTAGATGGCAAAGATATTCGCCGGATTTCTATGGAAGAACTCCGAGAGGAAATCGGATTTGTGCCACAGAAAGGTGTTCTTTTCTCCGGAACAATCGCTTCTAACCTGCGATTTGGAAAAGCAGATGCGACAGATGAGGATATAAAAGAAGCAGCAGAAATTGCCCAGGCGACAGAATTTATTGAGACGAAAAAAGAAAAATACGACAGTCCAATTGCCCAGGGTGGAAGTAATGTATCTGGTGGACAGAAACAGCGTCTTGCGATTGCAAGAGCGATTGCGAAAAAGGCAAAAGTACTTGTATTTGACGATAGTTTTTCTGCACTTGATATGAAGACAGATGCAGCACTTCGTAAGGAATTAAATGAAAAGGTGCAGGATGCATCTATCGTAATTGTAGCGCAGAGAGTCAGTACGATTTTACATGCAGACCAGATTCTTGTTTTGGATGATGGAAAGATTGTTGGAAAAGGAACGCATGAAGAACTGCTGAAAAACTGTGAGGTATATCTTCAGATTGCAAAGTCACAGCTTTCTGAAAAGGAGCTTGGACTTGAAAAATTAGGTTTGGTAAAAGAAAAAGCAGAGAAAGAAACAAATAAGAAAGAAATCCTTTCTACAAAAATTGATGAGAAAGAAAATAACAAATTAAAGAAAAAGTCTGATGACAGGAAGTTAAAACATAAGAAAGGAGGTAAGTAAAATGGCTGAAAATAAAGCAGGAACATCAAACAGAGGTCCAATGGGTGGTCGTGGCCCAATGGGCGGCGGAAGAAGAATGATGCATGGCGGCGAGAAGGCTAAGAACTTTAAGGGCTCTTTTAAAAAGCTTTTACGTTATATTGGAAATTATAAATTTGCGATTCTTGCGGTAATGATTTTTGCGGCAATATCTACAGTATTTTCAGTAGCTGGACCAAAGGTTATGGGAAAGGCAACTACTGCGCTGGCCGAAGGCCTGATGAAAAAGATTGCCGGAACAGGCGAGATTGATTTTACCCGTATCGGAAAGATCCTTTTGCTTACTTTAGGATTGTATCTGACAAGTACAGTGTTTAACTTTTTACAGGGATGGATTATGACAGGCGTAACACAGAAAATATGTTACCGCCTTCGAAAAGAAATCTCGGAGAAAATTAACCGTATGCCGATGAAGTACTTTGAAAGTCGTACTTATGGTGAAGTTCTTTCAAGAATCACCAACGATGTAGATACATTAGGTCAGGGATTAAACCAGAGTGTAACGCAGGTTATTACTTCAACAGCAACGCTTATTGGTGTCGTTGTAATGATGCTCACCATTTCACCGTTAATGACATTAATTGCATTTATCATTTTACCGGTATCGGCAATCTTAATGTCTACAGTCGTAAAGTTTTCTCAGAAATATTTCCGCACACAGCAGGAATATCTTGGACATATTAATGGACAGGTAGAAGAAAGTTATGGTGGTCATCTGGTCATTAAAGCATTTAACAAAGAAAAAGATATGGTAAAAACATTTGATGAAACCAATGGAGTCTTATATGAATCTGCATGGAAATCTCAGTTTTTGTCAGGTTTAATGCAGCCAATCATGGCATTTGTCGGAAACCTTGGGTATGCCGGAGTTGCCATTTCCGGTGGACTGTTAGCAATTAGAGGAACGATTGGTGTCGGTGATATTCAGGCATTTATTCAGTATGTAAAGAATTTCACACAGCCAATCCAGCAGATTGCGCAGGTTATCAATCAGGTACAGTCCATGACAGCAGCCTCCGAGAGAGTATTTGAATTCTTAGAAGAAGAGGAAGAAGATCAGGAACACGAGGGAGCGGTATCTGTAGAAAACGTAACAGGAGAAGTGAAATTCTCTCATGTGAATTTTGGCTACAATCCAAATCAGACGATTATCAACGATTTTTCCGTAGACGTAAAGCCGGGTCAGAAAATCGCAATTGTCGGGCCTACCGGTGCAGGAAAAACAACAATGGTGAAACTGCTTATGCGTTTCTATGATGTAAATAGTGGTCAGATTCTTTTAGATAATCATGATGTTCGTGATTATAACAGACGTGATCTTCGTAAAGCATTTGGAATGGTGTTACAGGATACATGGCTCTATAAAGGAACTATTATGGAAAATATCCGTTATGGACGTTTGGATGCAACAGATGAAGAAGTTATCGAGGCAGCAAAAGCAGCTCATGCAGACAGCTTTATCCGAACACTTCCGGGCGGTTACAACATGGAACTTAATGAAGATGCAAGTAATGTGTCTCAGGGACAGAAACAGCTCCTTACTATCGCAAGAGCTATTTTGGCAGACAGCAAGGTAATGATTCTTGATGAGGCAACATCTTCTGTAGATACTCGTACAGAGGCTCTTATCCAAAAGGCGATGGATAACCTGATGGAAGGAAGAACGAGCTTTGTTATTGCGCATAGATTGTCTACGATTAAAAATGCAGATGTGATTCTTGTGATGAAAGATGGAGATATTATCGAACAGGGAAATCATGAAGAATTGCTGGAGAAAAATGGTTTTTATGCACAGTTGTATAATTCGCAGTTTGAAGAAGCAGCATAATAGAGTTTGAATTCTGGTTTGCCGCAGGCAAGGAGACGCGCTTAGTAAATAAAATAACCTATATTTGTGACTTTAGTCGCTGCGGTTTGAATACTCGCTTACACACTCTCGTATCCAAACCTTGCTCCGAGGCCACAAATATAGGTTATTTTATTTACTGAGAGCTGTCTTTGGAAGTTGAAGAATAGTCAGAATTTATGTTTTTGGGCAACTTGATAAGAAAAGTATGAAAAATATATATTCAAATATTTGAATGTGTATTTTGGGACGAAAATGATAAGTGAAATACACTGGTTTTAAGATGAAAAAAATCAAGGTGCGGAGTGTTTGATTTTAATGCTGGAATAAATTTTTGCCTTCTTGACATATTATTTTTAAAGAGGTAAGCTAGTTATAAAATAGTAGATAATATATTATCTAAAATAGCTTAAAAACGGAGATTTTAGATAATATATTATCTAAAAAATAAGAATAAATATGAAAATATGAATAAGATTGAGCACAAACAAGATTGAGTATAGAATAGTGGAGCAAGAAAAGGAGATACATTGATGGAGGCGTTGGTTTGGGAAACGGCGGAAGAACTTGATATGAAGCTGGCGCAGAGGGTGCGGAATATTAGGCGGAGGAGAAAGATTTCGCAGGAGGAACTTTCTCGTATGAGTGGGGTGAGTTATGGTTCTGTGAAGAGGTTTGAGGCTACGGGGAAGATTTCGTTGTTGTCGCTTACGAAGCTGGCGATGGCGTTGGATATGGCAGATGAACTTCGTGAGTTATTTACACAGGTTCCATATCGGAATATTCAGGAGGTTATTGATGAAAGAAAACGGAACACTACAAGTTTTATATGATGGAAAAGTAGTTGGAAAGCTGGCATTAATGGCAGGAAGAAAGATTGCATTTGAGTACAGTGAGGAATGGCTGGAAACAGGATTTTCTATTAGTCCTTTTTCTTTGCCGTTAAAGGAGCAGGTTTTTATACCAACAAAAGAGTATTTCGGCGGTTTATTTGGTGTTTTTGGGGATAGTCTTCCTGATGGGTGGGGTAATTTATTATTGAATCGTATGTTGTGGAAAAAAGGAATGAAGCCAGAAGAAATGACAATGCTGAATCGTTTGGCGATTGTGGGACAGTCCGGAATGGGAGCATTGGCATATCGGCCGGAGGAACATTTTTCTTTTGAGCCGCAGGGATATGATTTAGATGATTTAGCATTACAGTGCCAGAAGATATTGAATACAGAGTATTCGGAAAAATTGGATGAGTTATATTTGCTGGGAGGAACCAGTGGAGGTGCTAGGCCTAAGATTATGACGGAAATTGATAGAGAGGACTGGATTATAAAGTTCCCAGCTCATGTAGACGGTCAGGATGCAGGAGAGATGGAGTATGAGTATGCTTTATGTGCGAAAGCGTGTGGAATTGATATGACGGAAGTGCGGCTTTTTCCATCAAAGAAATGCAAAGGCTATTTTGGTATTAAGCGTTTTGACAGAGAAAGGATAGTAGATGGAATAGAAACAAAAGTAAAAGCAGGAAATAAGAAAAAGAGGATTCATATGTTAACAGCAGCGGCACTGTTGGAGCTGGATTTTGAACAGCCGAGCCTGGATTATCATAGTCTTATGAAATTGACTAAGATTTTGACGAGAGATAATGAAGATGATGTAAGAGAGATGTTTCGCAGAATGTGTTTTAATGTATTTGCACATAATCGGGATGATCATTCTAAGAATTTCACATATTTGTATGATGAAATGAAAAAGGGATGGCGATTGAGTCCTGCGTATGACCTTACTTTCAGCAATACTTACTATGGAGAGCATACCACAATGGTAGATGGTAATGGAAGAAATCCAGGGAAAAACGAACTGTTGGCGGTGGGGCTGCAGGCAGGTCTGGAAAAAAGCTGGTGCGAGGAAGTAATAGAAAAGATGAAAAATACGGTGGAAGAACGATTGGAAAAATACTTATAGAGGTGGAAGTATAGTAACAATATTTAAATAGCGTATAAGAGAATTTGGAAAAAAGAATGTGACAGCCTATCTTAAGTAAAACTTAAAAATACTTAAGATAGGCTCTTTTTTTCTTTTTTCATGCCGAAATAAGGTATAATAAAATAATAAAAAATGTTTTACAAAAAAGGTTCTTATCAGTATTTTTTTGTATAGAGGTTTTTATAAATCAAATATGAAATACAGTAATAAATACTGAGTTTGGAAGAAGTTTAAGAAATTATTTTAGAGAGGCGGATAAATTTGGAAGAGAATAATTCAAGTATTTTGGTGGTGGATGATAATCCGGAAATTCAGGAAATTATACAGGTATTACTTGGAGGAGAAGGGTATCTGGTAGAGACAGCAGGTAATGGTGTGAAAGCTTTGGAAATGCTTAGTCAAAGAGAGTATGATTTAATTATTCTTGATATTATGATGCCGGGACTTGATGGGTATCAGACATGCCGCAAGATGAGAGAAGAAAGTAACGCACCTATTTTATTTTTAAGTGCAAGAACGAAAGACAGTGATAAAACATTAGGATTTTCGAGCGGAGGAGATGATTATCTGGCGAAACCGTTTTCCTATAATGAGTTGATCAGTCGGGCAAAGGCATTAATACGGCGATATCAGGTTTATAGAGGAAAAGCAGAACAGCCAGTGAAATTGAATCGTTTTTCCTGTAGGAATCTGATCGTGGATGAAGAGACTAAGAATGTATACTCTGATGGAGAGCTGCTGGAACTTACGGATACGGAATATGCCATCTTGCTGCTGCTTTTGAAGAATCGTCATCAGGTATTTTCGGCAGAGCGTCTTTATGAAGCTGTATGGAAGGAGAGTTTTTACTATGGTGCAGAGAATACAGTGATGGTGCATATTCGAAATCTCAGAAGAAAGGTAGAACGGGATTCTAAAAACCCGTCCATTATAAAGACTTCATGGGGAAAGGGATATTATTGTGATTAAAAAAGTACGGGAAAAAACAAAGGGCTGGCAGATTCATAAACAGTTGATCGTTCTTATTCTTTTAACGGGAATGGTGAGTGTTCTTTTATTTGAAGTACTATGGTTAAACAAGTGGAATATTTATGAGTATGTTCGACAGATTCCGGGATTGCATGATGTATCATTGGATGAAGATTTTTGGGAAGATTTACGAGCAGAAGCAACAAAGTATGATATACCTTCTTCGGAAGACGATAAGGCAGGGATTAAGAAGATTCAGCCGTTTCTTGAACAAGGAGATAAATATACCGGAATTTATATTTATGCGTTAAAAGAAGGGAATTATATAACCGGAAGGTTTCCAAAAGTGTTGGAGAATGCAGCATTTAGTACATTTTTTGATATGGGATATCAGCTTACCGGAGGCGAAGGGGAGGAAACATATGAGTTTCCTATGAAGTTCAAGAATGGATATGCGACAGTAATGGTATGGTTTTATCACAGAGTGCGCTTTATTTATCCATATTGTATTTTTTCATTAACTGTCAGTATTGGTTTATTTTTTACTGTCATTTTATTTTTCATAAAAAAGAAAATGAATCTGGTTGCAGAACTAAAAGATGAGATTCTCAGAATGGCAGCAGGTAATCTCAGGGACAGTGTACCGAATATGGGGCAGGATGAGATTGGAATTATTGCGGAAGAACTGGATAATTTAAGAGCAGCACTGCAGGATACATTAGTTCGCGAGAAAGAAAGCCGCAGAGCGAATCAGGATCTGATTACGGCGATGTCACATGACTTAAGGACACCGTTGACTATCTTAAATGGATATTTAGAAGTACTTCGCCTGAATAGAAATCCGGAAATGCATGAGGAATATTTAAAGAGGTGCCTGCAAAAGACCAGTGATATTCGAGAGATGACAGATAGGATGTTTGAATATGCGCTGGTATTTGAAGAAGGAGAAGAGCCAAAAGTAAAGGAAATTCCAATAAAGTTTTTCAGAGACTGTATCAATGAACATAGTGATTTTATACGTCTGGCAGGATTTCAGACAGAGATGGAATATACTTATGTCGAAAGATGGATTACGGGGGATAAAGGGATGATAAAGCGGATTCTCAGTAATCTTTTTTCCAATATTTTAAAGTACGGAGATAAGTCTTCACCGGTATTTATAAAGGGAAGCTTTACAAAGCAATCATACATTCTTGAAATATCTAACACTGTAAAACAACAAAATACCGGGGTGGAAAGCAATCATATTGGATTAATGAGTGTAGAAAAAATGATGCACCAACTCGGAGGAGAAAGTACGTTCTCTGAAAAAAATGGATCCTTCGCCGTAGAATTAAAATTTAGTTTAGTTCATTAAGAAAATGGATGGAGCGAAAAGATAATCGATTCCTTTCGGAGCCAACAAGCAGAAAATAAAAATTTCAGACCATAGTATAATGTAATGTGAGAGCAAGTAAAAATGCCGGGAAGGCATTTTCTACGCAGTGATATCTTTACATTTGCTATGGTCTGAAATTTTTATTTTCGTTTGTTTCTTCAATAAATCAAATAATCATCCAGTCTTTTGAAGGCCTCTTTTATTCTGCTAAGTGGCAAGGCAAGATTAAATGTTTTGCTTGAAGTAAATTGAAGCCTTGAAAGTGATATAATCTTTTCCATTATAAGAATGTTATAAAATATTTTCAATGTAATTTTATGAAGTTAAAAATGTACTAAATAAAGCTGATAATTTTCTTGAAAATACAGTACTACAGACATTGCAAACAGAAGGGGGAGTGTGATAAAATGGGTGTGAATTTTTACAAGGAGGAAGACTTATGGAAGGATTAAGAAAAAGTGAAAAGTTTATGCCAGAATATAAGCTAAGTATTTTTCTGACATTAGCGATGCTGGCAATGTTGTTTTTTACAGCAGGAATGAAAACGGATGCCGCGGAAGTTCCAAATGGCCTTGTTGTAAATAATGGGGTAATTTCTTATTATGAAAATGGGACAGCTGTTAAAAACACATGGAAAACAGTAGATGGTAAGAAGTATTATTTCCAGAGTAATGGAAAGGCTGCTGTTGGTAGTGTAAAAGTAAAGAAAGCGTATTATGTCTTTAATGAAGTTGGTATTTTACAGACAGGTAAGAAGCGTCTTGTGACTGTGAAGAAGAAACAGTATTACGCAGCAAAGAATGGAAAGGCTCTTTCTGGAATTTACTATATAAAGAATAAGTTCTATGCATTTAATAAGAATGGGGCCTGTAACCAGAAAAAGACAAAGAAGCTTAAAGCGGCTGCAAAGTATAATAAGAACTTTAAAAAGCTTAAAAAGCTTTTAGGCAAGCCAAAGAAGACGAAGTATGAGTCATATTCCTGTTATGGACCGGGAAATGACGGATACATTAAGTATGCTAATTTTACTGTATATGTATACAAGTACAAAGGTAAAGTATTGTATATGGGTGCAGAGTAAAGAATAAATCATTATATCTAACAAAGGAGAGAATTGAAATGAAAAGTATCAAGAAATATGTTGGGATTTTTCTGCTGGCATTATGTCTGATTGGAACAATGCAGGCAGTACCATGTAAGGCTGCAAGTCTGAATTCAAATGTGAATGGGATCGTTAAAAGTCAGGTTCTTCCTGAAGACACGAAGGAAGTAAAGTTACAGAAGTTATTCCAGTATACAGAGAAGACTTATGGTTACAAACGACAGATTGGTTTCAAGAATAAAAAAGGCTGGACAAAAACATATGCACAGAAGATGATCAAGAGCAAAAAAGGAAGCTGCTATCATTTTGCTGCTGTTTATGGTTATCTCGCTAAAAAAGCAACAGGATATAAAGTTCGTGTTGCTGTCGGTCAGACAAAAGGATTTAGCGGTTCATGGCAGCCACATGCATGGACAGAAGTTAAGGTTAAAGGTAAATGGTATATCTTTGATACTAATATGGATAAGTTTAAAGCGAACTCCACTTTAAAATACTATAACCTGTTAAAGACAAGTAAAGCTGCAAAGAAAGTTTATAAAAACAAAGGAGTAAAGTATGTTAACATCAAGTAATTTTACATCTGGAATAGATTTTGTGAAGAAGAATTTTCGTGTTGTAAAGATGTTTCTTTTTGTTGCTGTTTTAGTATTTGCATTTTCTGTAAATGGACATGCAGAAGAAGCTGGTTCTCAGAATCCTGTGGAGGGAACGACACCGGAAGAGACAACAACAGAGCAGGAAGTAAAACCTGTAATAAAGAATGGTCTGGTAGAAGAAAACGGTAAATACTATTTTTATAAAAATGGAAAGAAACTGAAAAAAATCTGGAAGACTGTAAATGGAAAGAAATACTATTTTAAAAAGAATGGACAGGCTGCAACAGGTTCTTATAAAGTGAAAAAGAAATACTATATTTTTAATGAAAAGGGCGTATTTAAGAAGTATAAATCTGAACAGCCAGTAAGTGTAGGAAAAAGAGTATATTTTGTTTCTAAAAAAGGTATGGCAGCACCAGGATGGCATATATATAAGAACAAGCTGTATTATGCGAAGAAGTCTGGTATATGTGCAAAGTCTCAGACAGTAGATGGCATTACATTTACTAAGAAGTCTTATGCAGCGAATAATACAAATACTAAGTCAAAGATCAAGGCAAGAAAGATTGTTGAAAGTATTACAACAAGTAAAATGAGCAGAGCGCAGAAGAGACGTGCATGCTGGAATTACATGGTAAGACGCGGACGTTTTCATTATGCATTAAAGTATCCTAATTTATCTAAAAAGGGATGGCAGAGAGCGACTGCTTTAAATATGCTTTCTACAAAGAGTGGAAACTGCTATAGTTTCGCTTGTGGATTTGCAGCATTAACAAAAGAAATTGGTGACAGACCGGTTGTAATCTGCGGAAGAGTAAGCGGAAGAAGAGATCATGCCAGTGACGGTATGACAAGACACAGCTGGGTACAGATTGGCGGAAAGAATTATGATCCAGAGGGACAGTTTGCCGGATGGGCAAGAGGAATCTATGGATCCTCAGGATATCGTGTTCGTCATAGCATTCAGAGGAAAGTGGTGTTCTAGGGAAAATGGTATTTAGTTCATTTGAATTTTTATGTATATTTCTCCCTGTACTCTGCATAGTATATGCAATACTGCCATCTATACGATGGAAAAATGGGCTGCTTATTATAGGCAGCCTCCTCTTCTATGCATACGGAGAACCGGTATACGTATTATTAATGATAGGAAGTTCCCTGGTACATTATCTACTTGCTATGGGAATCAGTAAATCTGCTTCTGCAAAGAAGCCTCTGCTGGCGCTGGATGTTATTTTGAGTCTTGTTGTTCTTGGACTCTTTAAATATACAGGAATGATCGTTACAACGATTAATCAGATTGCACATTCTAACATACCAGTACCAGCTATTGTTATGCCTATCGGCATATCTTTTTTTACGTTCCAGTCTATGTCTTATGTAATTGATGTATATCGTGAACGTGTGGAAGTGCAGACTAACTTTTTTAAAGTACTGTTGTACATATCTTTCTTCCCACAGTTAATTGCGGGACCGATTGTAAAATATAGAGATATCAGCAAAGAGATTGATGAAAGACATACGGATGCACAACAGGTAATGCAGGGACTTCAGAGATTTATTATAGGTCTTTCAAAAAAAGTTCTTATTTCTAATACAGTTGGACAGGTAGCCGATCATATTTTTGCAGCGCAGGCATCATCCATTAATGGTGTTACAGCATGGCTTGCGGCAATCAGTTACCTTTTACAGATTTATTATGATTTCAGTGGTT
Source organism: Anaerobutyricum soehngenii (assembly GCF_009697165.1). Taxonomy (NCBI): domain Bacteria; kingdom Bacillati; phylum Bacillota; class Clostridia; order Lachnospirales; family Lachnospiraceae; genus Anaerobutyricum; species Anaerobutyricum soehngenii. The sequence continues at coordinate 85,116 of NZ_VULP01000007.1, forward strand.
ACAGTGATATGGCCATTGGGCTTGGACAGGTATTCGGTTTTCATTTTCGTGAGAACTTCGACCATCCATACGATGCAACATGTATTCGTGACTTCTGGAGAAAGTGGCATATTTCCTTATCTTCTTGGTTCAAGGATTATGTATATATTCCATTAGGAGGTAATCGAAAAGGAAAAGTTCGTACAGCAATAAATAAATTGATCGTATTCTTTCTTACCGGTTTATGGCATGGTGCAAACTGGACATTTGTTGTATGGGGATTATTCCATGGCTGCTTTTTGATGCTTGAAGAGTTTGTTCCAAAGCTTCAGAAACTTCCTCGTGTAGTGGCACATATTTATAGCTTAGTCGTAGTTACGGTTGGTTTTGTTATTTTCCGAGCAGATACCTTATCGCAGGGATGGATGTTTATTCGGAAAATGTTCTCCGACTTTTCTATGTCTGCGGCAGGAAACAGCCTTGCAATGCAGCAGATGACACCATGGTTTATCTTTATTCTTGTCATTGCTGTTCTTTGCGCTGCACCGGTAAATTCCCTTGCAAAAGGAATCAGAAGCAAGATGACGGAAGGAAGTAAAGGATTGGCTGTTTGCGGAACAATAAAAAGTGTATTTACACTGGTATTACTTTTATGGTGCATGATCCGACTTTCTGGAAATGCATATAATCCATTTATTTATTTTAGATTTTAGAGGAAGGAATGTGATGAAAATGAAATATAAATTATATATTGTTATATTTATGGTAATGTGCATTCTTCCTTTTGCCGGAATGGCAGTTGCAAAAACAGAGACAACAACAGAGAATAGAACAATGGCTGCTTTCCCTTCTTTTATGGAAGAAGGAAAGTGGAATGTAAATTACCTGCAGGATTTAGGAGCATACTTTGAAGATCATTATGCGTTTAGAAATCTTCTGGTTTCCGTAGATTCGCAGATACAGGCAAAGTTATTTAAAACATCAAATATGGATACTGTCATTGTAGGAAAGAATGACTGGCTGTATTACACAGCCTCTCTTGACAACTATCTTGGACAGAACCTGATGTCTGATCAGGAAGTTTATAATGCAGCATATAATCTGTCTATTGTGCAGGAATATGTCCAGAGCAGAGGCGCAAAGTTTTTAGTAGCAGTCCCTCCAAATAAGAATTCGTTATATGGGAAAAATATGCCATATTATGACCAGTCTAAGGTAAGTAGTGAGAGAAATTATACGAATATCATAAAGGCTCTTAAATCGAATAAAGTAGCATATACAGATTTGTATCAGCTTTTTTCCAATAAGAAAGAAACTTTGTATTTGAAGAGAGATTCTCACTGGAATGAAAAAGGTTCTTTGCTTGCATATAATGCGCTGCTCACAGATTTAAATAAAGAGCATGAATTGTATGAGACGGTGCCGGTACTTCGAACAAAGACAGAAATCGGAGATCTGAACAAGATGATTTATCCGATGTGGAGCCAGCCGGAATGGAATTATGATTATCAATATAAGAAGAATTATACATACACATCTGATACGAAAAGCGTGGAAGATGCATATATCACGACAACAAACAAAAAGGCCCAGGGTTCTCTTTTAATGTTTCGTGATTCCTTTGGAAATACATTACTTCCATGGATGGCACAGTCCTATGAGAAAGCTGTATTTTCAAAAGAGATGCCATATCCGTTAGAAAAATATATGCAGGAATCCAAGGCAGACACTGTTATTATAGAAAAGGTAGAAAGAAATTTAAAAGACTTTATAACAGATCCACCAATGTTTACTCCATCAGAGACAAAGTTATCCGGTGAAGCAAAACAGGTAGAGACAAAGACCACAGTTCATGTGGGTGTCAGTGAAGCAGATACTGCTTATACAGAAGTTTCTGGAAAGCTTGATTCTAAATATGTCACACCAGGAATGAAAGTATATGTAGCGGTTGGAGAAGATTCTGATCAGCATATTTATCAGGCGTATCTGGTGAATGCTAATTCTTCTGCTGATTCTTTAGACACTACAGAGTATCGTCTGTATCTTCCACAGGAGACAGTAGATACAAAGACGAAAGTTCAGGTTTATGTAGAGTCAGAGCAGGGTCTTTATCTTGTGGGACAGAGCTTGAAGGGAGAATAGTATGAGAGTAAATAAATATATAATTGCAATTGCAGCAGGTATATTTTCCCTGAGTATGTTGTCCGGATGTCAGTCAAATAAAAAGGCAGATATGAATGTAAGTATCCAGGATGGTCAGGTACAGACAAAACTTGCTGTAGCGAAAGGTTCCTCTGTATCTGATATTCTTAAAGAAGCGGAGATTACTCTGAATAAGAAGGATCAAATTACCCCATCCCTTACTACGAAACTAGATAGCGGAGAAGAAAAAATAGAGATAGCTCGTTATGAAAAGTTAAAAGTATCGGATGATAATAAAGAACAGGAAGTAGAAATCCTCGGCGGCAAGGTAAAAGATGTCCTTGAACAAGCAGGGATTACTCTTGGAAAACATGATATCGTAAATCATGATTTAGAGGCAAGCTGTACGGATGACATGGATATCCAGGTAATCCGCCGGGTAGAAGTTTCTCTACGGGCAGATGGCAAGACAAAAAAGACAGTCACTCAGGCAAAAACAGTCAAAGAACTTCTTAACGAAAATAATATTGCTCTTTCCAAAAAGGATCGTATACGCCCTGCATTAAATAAACCTTTAAAAGAAGGAACAAAAGTTGTAGTAGAACGAGTTGAAACAAGAAAAGAAAAGAAGACAGAAGAGATTGCATTTAGTGTGGAAACACAAAAATCCTCTTCTATGTATGTAGGTTCAAGTAAAGTAACAAGAGAGGGCGTGAATGGCTCTAAAGAAGTTACATATCAGATTACTTATGTAGATGGCAAAGAAGAGAGCCGCAAAAAAGTAAAAGAAAAGGTAATCAAAGAGCCTGTTTCTAAGATTGTTACAGAAGGCACAAAAGAAAAACCACAGCAATCTTCACAGAAATCTTCTGGTTCTGGAAAACATATCGTTTCAAAACGAAAAGTACCGGACTGTGATGGTTCCGGTCATGGCTACTGGGAAATCAAGTATTCAGACGGAACAGTAGTAATAAAGAATTATTAAACACAAATAAAACGAATAAAAAAGTCATTATGTAAAACAGATTTACAGCACTATGTGAGGATGCCTGCCAGCAGCCTTCATGTTTACGGAAGTTGAAGTTTTATATAATGGCTTTTTTATTGTTCACAAAATGTTCACAAAATTTTAGCACTCAACACTTGACATGGCTAATAATAGGTGTTATATTACAGCTAGAACAAAGGAGAGGACATAAAGAGATAAGAAGATAAAAAAGAAGTTCTGAACCGAAGTTCATAAAATTCATTTCAACATAGTCGAAAGAAAGAAGCTTCCGATTTGCTGAAGACAGTTTAAAGATTTCGAAAGGAGAAATGACTTATGATGATGCCTAGTATTTTTGGAGAGAATTTATTTGATGATTTTGATAGCTGGTTTGACGCACCGGTTGAGAAGAGATTTTTTGGTAAGAAGAATCCGTTATATGGAAAACATGCAAAGAACCTTATGAAAACAGATGTAAGAGAAAAGAAAGATAGCTATGAAGTAGATATTGACCTTCCAGGATTTAAGAAAGATGAGATTAAGCTGGAACTTGAGAATGGATATCTTACGATTTCTGCCGCAAAAGGTTTAGATAAAGATGAAACAGATAAAAAGACAGGTAAATATATCCGCCGTGAACGTTATGCCGGTAACTTATCAAGAAGCTTTTATATCGGAGAAGGTGTAAAACAGGAAGATATTAAAGCCGCATTCAAGAATGGTATTTTGAGCATTACCGTTCCAAAAGAAGATAAAACAGCCAAGGAAGAGAAGAAATACATTACAATTGGTGAATAATTGATAAGATAATCTTAGAAAAAGATAAATCAGAATATTAATACATGGAAAAATAACAGATACCCATGAGGTATTTGATAAGATATAGGTAATATGGATTATAAGAAAGGCGAAATATAGTAGCCTGAATTATAGAGATTAAAATTTAGTTTTGAAGGGAGAAATGACTTATGATGATGCCTAGTATTTTTGGAAATAATTTTGTAGATGATGTATTTGATGATATGTTCCCATTCGCAGGTAATTATACAACTGCTAACTATGATCTTATGAAGACAGATGTAAAAGATGCCGGAGATCACTATGAACTCGAAATGGAAATGCCTGGAGTTGAAAAAGAAAACATCAAAGCAGAACTGAAAGATGGTTATCTGACAGTTACTGCACAGCAGAATACCAATAAAGATGAAAAAGATAAAGAAGGTAATTATATCCGTAAAGAAAGATACAGTGGAAGTTGCCAGAGAAGCTTCTATGTTGGTGAAGGCGTAAAACAGGAAGATTTGAAAGCTGCTTTTAATAACGGAATTCTTACGGTAGCAGTACCGAAAGAAGTTCAGAAACCGGTAGAGGAAAAACAATATATTGCAATTGAATAATAATCTATTCAGAAACGAATAGATAGAATGAAAAAGGTCTGGTGATTGCAGATGCGATTACCAGACCTTTTTCTCTTTTATTTTAAAACTTTGGAAAGTATAGTTTTAGCTGGATGTTTTAGTTTTTCTTTGTCCGGGTCTTCGGAGGTAACTTCAGAAAGCATATGGTAAAAGAAAGTATAATCTTTCTGGCTGGCAGACGGAACACTATTGAGGATTCGTTGTATTTCATTCGTATTCCCGCTAAGACGAGCATTTCTTTCAAAAGTGCTAATGGTATATTCGTCTGTTAGAGCAAGTCCAAAGATGTCCAGAAAATCATCATAAATAGAATGATTTTTAAAATATCGTTTCCCATAGCGTCGTACGATAATGTTTTCACTTCCTAATTCGGCAGCGATTTCATTTAGTCCTTCTGCGTAATCAAGATATACTGCGGAAGGAGTAGTGTGGATAAATTCTTCCCATGTCATAGAGCAAAATCTTTTTTTAGATTTTTTTATTTTTTGATTCCACATGGCATTTAATAAAGCATCTTGTCGTCTGAGATAAACGATAATTTTTATTTTAAATGCATTATGGAGAGATTCCTTTCGTAATGTTTCCCACAAGTCTCTTTTTTTAAAATGTGCGGCATACCAGATTCCTTCATCAGAGAGGAGAACATTATCATATTTAGAAAACATATGAATAATGTGATCCATGTTAAAGCGAAAAAGCTTTTTTTCTTCTAATATATTTATTTTACCATTTTTATCATATTGTGGAGCAATAAGAAAATGTGCATTTCGAAAAGGGTTTATATCAGGATAAGTTTGTTCAAATACAGGAAAATAAACCCCATGTTTTGCAAGGTTTTCTTTATTTTCGTTGCAAAAATATTGGATGGAAGTAGTGGCAGTTTTTGGACAGCCGATGTGTATATATAATGTTTTCATGATATCCTCTTTTCTTAAAGTTTTTTTGTAAACGAAAAAGAGAATATCTTAAAAACATTAAAATTAAATTAAAAAGCTTCCTGTGACCGCATATTAGAAATAGCTGCTTCTTTGGGGAGAGAAAGTGTAAAAATAGAGCCTTCATTCACTTTACTTTTTACAGATATTGATCCTTTATGCAATTCTGTGATTTTCTGTACCAGAGAAAGTCCCAATCCAAAGCCCGGTGTATTCCTGGATTTATCTGCACGATAAAAACGGTCGTAAATGTGCTTCTGTGTTTCTTCGTCCATACCACACCCATGATCTTCTATTTCAAAAATAGCAAGATTGTCTTTTTCCCATAATCTAAGTTTGACAAAAGACTGGTTTTCGCTATATTTCATCGCATTATTTATAAGATTTTTGATAGCGATAGCCATAAGGCTTATGTTCATGTAAATAGATATGTTTTTGAGATCATATTGAACAGATATTTGTTTTTGCATACGAAGTGGTTCTGCCTCACAAATAGATTCAATAAGATCTTTTAAACAGGAGTATTCAAAGTCTTCTTTTATTCTCCCCTGTTCTAAGCGGGAAAGTTGAAGAAGCTGAGTAATAATTTCATTTGTTTTTGCATTTTGACGTGCGATTACAGTCAGGGAATCCATATAATCGTTTATTGTTCCCCCATATTTTTTTAAATACTGACATTCTGCTGATATAATAGATGCAGGGGTTCGAAGTTCATGAGCAACATCAGAGGTAAATTGCTGTTGTTGGTGAAACAGATCTTCTAATCGGTCCATCATACGATTATTTGCCTGAATCATAGCATCCATTTCTTTAAATGCAGTAGCAGATTCAATACGCTTTGCAAGATTACCTTCGATACCGATAGTATCAGCAGTATCTTTTATTTCTTTCATAGGAATTGTAAGTCGGGAAGAGACAGCGCCGATTAGTAAAAGACCAATAATACTGATTACAAAAGTAAAAGTATAGGATATGTATTTCATAGCCTGGTATTGGCTGTTAAAATCCGTTTCTTTTCCAATGTTTCTTATAATAACAAGAATTTGCTTATTAGTAATGATGTCTTTTTTTAAAAAGGGCCGGTCAAAAATATAATAATATCCAGAGGAACATTTCACTCGCCTAAAATCCCACTGATTTAGAGGATAATTGTTTAATTCTTTGTCTGGATAATGACCGCGGATTGTTCGGCCCTTATTATCTAAAACAAGTTTTTGTACATGATTTTCCCGGAAAATAAAATTTTTGTCTACTAAAATTTTCCCATTTCGGACTTCAACGTTAAGAAAATCATAACGGCTTTCCCGGCGGATCTGCCTTCTGATATCAAAGTAAATTGTTTTATTGGAAAAATATGAAATAAACAGTATCATTATAGCTGCCATAATCAATATAATTGCGGCAAAGCGAATAGAAATATAGTGAGTAATTGATTGTTTTTCTTTATGGTTCATAGCATTCCCTTATCTTTATTATTGTTCAGGAGATTTTAGCATATATCCGATTCCTCGAATGGTTTGAATAAGTTTTACATCAAAATCATCATCCACTTTTTTTCTAAGATATCGTATATATACATCAATAATATTGGATTCTCCATCAAAGTCAATCCCCCAGGCATTAGATTCTATCTGTGAGCGGGAAAGCGCGATATTTTTGTTTCGCATCATATATTCTAAAATAGAATATTCTTTTGGAGAAAGCTCGATGAGGATACCATCTCGCGAAACAGATTTTTGATCAGTATCTATTATCAGATCTCCACAGGAATAAGAAGTACTGTGTTTTTGAGGACAGCGCTTTATAATAACGCGAAGCCGGGCAAGAACTTCATCAAAAGAAAACGGTTTGACAACATAGTCGTCTGCACCATAATCAAGCCCTGTTACAATATCGTTGGTCTGATCACGCGCAGTAAGGAACATAACAGGGGTCTCTATTTTTTTATTCCGTATATCTTTTAGAACCTCAAAGCCATCTTTTCCGGGAAGCATGGCATCAAGTAAAATGGCATCATAACTTTCTTCTGTAATATAATATACCGCATCATTTCCATTAAAACAGGAATCTACGATATATCCTTCTGCTTTAAGGTGTTTTGTAATAATGTGATTTAAATCCGGTTCATCTTCAACTACAAGAATTTTCATAAGAATCTCCCTTCATATATTTATATGTTCCGCGGGTCCTAAAGACAAATCCCTTAACGTGCAGGCACGAACGGAGTTTTGACCTTTTTCTTTTGATATCATAGCATAAAAATATTATAAGAGATATGCCTTTGTGCGGAATTCCTCTATATTTCGTGTTAAACCAAGTGATTTATAAATGAAATATATGTAAAAATCTTGTAATGAATGTAACGCTATGATAGAATAAATGAACTGGAATTTAAAAGAAAAGTACCGAGAGTATATAAAAATTTATTAGGGAGGTATAGGAAAGTGATGAAAGGCTTGTTTATCATTAATCCATCTTCTGGAAGGCAGAATTTTATTGATAAGATTAAGGAGATTGCGGGAATGCTGGTCATTGACCAGATATGTAATACAATAGATGTTTTCTATACAGAGAAACAGGATGATGCCTTGAATAAAGCAGCCGCACTGGAAAAAGGCCAGTATGACTTTGTCGTTGCTGTTGGAGGCGACGGAACACTTAATGAGGTAATTAATGGAGTAGTAATGAGTAAAAGCGAGACTCCGGTTGCTGTCATTTCTGCAGGAACAGTTAATGATTTCGCTACATATTTAAATCTTCCGCAAACCCCAAGAGAATTCTGCGATATGATAGCAGATTTCCAACTTAAAAAAGTAGATGTTGGTAAAGTAAACGACAAGTATTTTATTAACGTAGTAGCAGCAGGTTTATTATCGGATACAGGATTTAAGGTATCTAAAGATAAAAAAGCAGTAATGGGTAAGTTAGCCTACTATTTAGAAGGAGCGGCAGAACTTCCGAAACAATTCGGAAAAAGCTGGAAAATGAGATTCGCAACAGACGATAAGACAATAGAAGAAGAAGTTCTCCTATTTATGATTGCAAACTCACAGAGTGTAGGCGGATTTAGGGAGATTGCCCCTCTGGCATCAGTTTCCGATGGTTTATTTGATGCAGTGATTATAAAGAAAATGGATATTTTTCAGATGCTTCCATTAATGATCTCTATATTACAGGGGGATCATGTAAATCATCCGGCAGTAGAATATATTCAGACAGAAAACCTTCAGATAGAGAATCTGTCCGGAGAGGAAGTAAAAGTAGATTACGATGGAGAAGAATTACCGGAAGGTTTCCCGGTAAATATCAGTATCATTCCACAGGCAATACAAATCGTGGTACCGGGAAAATAAACACTAATTTGTAAATTTTGTGTAGACGAAAAAAGAAAGAATACCATATCCCATCTGCTCTGTAGTCGCTGTGTTTAAAATGCTCGTTCGCATCTTAAACATGCTCCGAAGCCGCATCTGGGATAGGTATTCTTTCTTTTTTCTGACTATACAAAACTCACAGTTGGTGAGAATGGGGATTGCTCGGAAATCTATGGTTTTCATCCAAATAAAGGCTCCAGATGAAGAATATTTTCTTACGGCAAAATAGTTCTTTGATTAAAAATCATAATCTCCTGGAGAATCCTCTTCTCTTTCCAACAGAAATCACTAATTTGCTATTTATTATTAAAAACAGACAGCTGCTGAAACAAAATTCTATGCTGAATTGTAAGAAGACTAACTACAATTATTTAGGAGAAGATATTCTCTTCTGGAGATTTTTATTCCAAATAAAAACCAAAGCATTCTGGGCAAGCCACTTATTCCCATCCAAGCTTTAAATACTAATTTCCATCTGGAACCAAAGAACAGAAAAGCAGAAATTTGAGATAGAAGAAAATGTGATGTCGGAGCTAGTAAAAATGCCGGTCAGGCATTTTCTACGAAGCGACTATCTTCACATTTTCTTCTATCTCAAATTTCTGCTTTTCGTCTCTCTAGTCCATCAAATTAGTATTTTAGAAAATAATAGTTGCAAAGAATTTCTTTCTGACTTATAATAGACAGGAATATAGAGTTGTTGCGTTGAGAGAAGCTACGGTATGGATGTTTTTAAGAGAGTTGATGGTTGGTGAGAATCAGCAGGCGGAAGTACCTTTCCACTTTTTGAGCATTGACGAAAGTCAAAGGCTGGTATCCTTTAACGTACCGACGAGAGGCTGTTATCGTTTTTCATATTTAAGACAGGATCGTTTGATGTATTTGGATATGTTTATATAACAGCAATTTGGGTGGCAACACGGAATTCTTCGTCCCATGATGTAGGGTAGAAGGGTTCTTTTTTTATCTCAGTCGAGAAGACTCCCACCTCTTTCAGGTGGTGAGTGACAGCAAATTTGTCTCAGTGGGAGTCCAATCTCCGACTGAGATAAACGCTACGCGAGGATGCGCAGTGATTCTGTAAAGAATATGTCAGCTTACGCTGATCAGAATCACGCGCCAAGTCTCGCAGCAGCTCGACTTGAATTTAGTCGGGAGAATTCCCGCTTCTATAACACAGGAGGAATATTGATAATGTTAGATTTAAAATTTGTTAGAGAAAATCCAGAAGTTGTAAAACAGAACATCCGTAATAAATTTCAGGATGAGAAGCTTCCTTTAGTAGATGAGGTAATTGAATTAGATGCACAGAGAAGAGCAACTCAGCAGGAAGCAGATGATTTAAGATCAAATAGAAAGAAGATTTCTAAGCAGATCGGTGCATTAATGGCACAGGGTAAGAAAGAGGAAGCTGACGCTGTAAAAGAGCAGGTTACGAAGAATGCAGAACGCCTGGCAGAACTTGAAAAATTAGAAGCAGAACTTGGGGAAAAAGTGAAGAAAATTATGATGATTATTCCTAATATCATTGACCCAAGTGTTCCGATCGGTAAAGATGATAGTGAGAATGTTGAGATTCAGAAGTACGGTGAACCATTTGTTCCTGAGTTTGAAGTTCCATACCATACAGACATTATGGGAAGATTTGATGGAATTGATTTAGATAGTGCAAGAAAAGTTGCCGGTAACGGATTCTATTATTTAATGGGTGATATTGCGAGACTTCATTCAGCAGTAATTTCTTATGCAAGAGATTTCATGATTGACAGAGGATTTACTTATTGTGTACCTCCTTTCATGATTCGCAGCAATGTTGTTACAGGTGTTATGAGTTTTGCCGAGATGGATGCGATGATGTATAAAATCGAAGGTGAAGATTTATATTTAATCGGAACTAGCGAACATTCCATGATTGGTAAGTTTATTGATACTGTTTTACCAGCGGATACGCTGCCAAGAACACTGACATCTTATTCTCCATGTTTCCGTAAGGAAAAAGGTGCACATGGTATCGAAGAACGAGGAGTATATCGTATTCACCAGTTTGAAAAACAGGAAATGATCGTTGTATGTGAGCCAGAAGAAAGCAAGATGTGGTTTGATAAATTATGGCAGAACACTGTAGATTTATTCCGTTCTATGGATATCCCTGTTCGTACACTTGAATGTTGTTCCGGAGACTTAGCAGATCTTAAAGTAAAATCTATCGATGTAGAAGCATGGTCTCCTCGTCAGAAGAAATATTTTGAAGTAGGAAGCTGCTCTAATTTAGGAGATGCTCAGGCAAGACGACTGAAGATTCGTGTAACAGGTGAAAAAGGTAAATATTTTGCCCACACATTAAATAATACAGTAGTAGCACCACCTCGTATGTTAATTGCATTCCTTGAGAATAACTTAAATGAGGATGGCTCTGTAAGAATTCCAGCACCTCTCCGTCCATATATGGGAGGAAAAGAAGTATTAAAACCAATAAAATAAATACTGATCTGTAGATTTCGTGTAGACGAAAAAAGAAAAAAATAATACATCCCATCTGCTTTGTAGTCGCTGTGTTTAAAATGCTCGTTCGCATCTTAAACACGCTCCGAAGCCGCATCTGGGATGTATTATTTTTTTCTTTTTTCTGGCTATTCTAAATCTACAGTTTAATAACATGGACTACACCAGAAGCCTATGACATTCCGGGAAATTAATTTCTAAAGGACTGACATTTAAATGGTTGTATGTTGTTTACACTTGAAAATTGAATGCAATTCAACAGAAATACGCTTCCTTCTGGAGATTTTATCTGAATAAGAATCGTAGATTTCTGACAACCCCCTTTCTCTTATTTTTTAACTGATTTGTAGAATGAGGTTAGACAGCTACTGTAATAGAACTTTTGGCTGAATTGTAAGGCAAGTATAGCAAAGAAAAGAAGATTAAATACAATTCAATCACATACAACAATTTGAATGTCAATCCTTTAGACTTTAATTTCTCGAGAATTCATAATCTTTTGGAGAATCCCCATTCTCTCCAACTGTGGATTTAAAGTAGTCAGAAAAAAGAAAGAATACCATATCCCAGATGCGGCTTGGGAGCGTATTTAAGATGCGGAAGAGCATCTTAAATACAGCGACTACAGAACAGATGGGATATGGTATTCTTTCTTTTTTCGTCTACATTAAATCTACAAATCAGGATTTTTTTCTATGTGATATGCGTTCTTTTCGACGTTTTTCTAATTCGTGTCTATGAATCATGTGCATGATTAAAATAATAAGAATGACAGCAATGAGGATTCTTAAAGAGAAAGAGATTCCTTTATGTATTGCCTCTTTTCTTTTGGATGCTACAGGAGCAGTTTTCAGGTTATCATCCAGGGATTTTCCTTCAAGGTAAGCTTTGCCCTGCTTAGAAGTTATGTCATAGGTTACTTCTGTACGGCCGAGTTCTTTATCATCGCAGGAGATAATGATATATCCAAGACGGCCTGTTTTTTTATCTTCATCTAGTTTAAAAGCGGTTTTTAATGTGGATTCGTCGAAGTCTTTTTTTACAAGGACAGAAAAATTAGTATCATAAGAGCTGTTTAATAACTGAATCTGGTCAAGCTTTGCTGAGTCGATCGAAGAGTTTTCTGTCATGGCAGTTTTTAAACTGAAGTTGGTCAGTGGCGTGACTGCCTTTACCTGATTAAATGCCCATTTGAATAAGTTTGCGGTATCAGTGTAGCTTTTGTCTGCTCCATGATCTTTTAAGATAACACAGATTAATTCAACATTATCTTTTTTAGCATAGGTTACTAATGTATTGAGGGCTACTTGAGTAAAGCCGGTTTTAGCTCCTTTTGCATATTCATAATAGTAGTCACTGTTTTGTCTTAAAATTTTAGCGTGATTCCAGAGTTCGAGTGTATCGGTTAAAGAATCGCTCTTTTTTAAGGTATAGGAAATGGTTCCGGCAATTTTGCGGAATTCCGGATGCTTCATTGCCTCTTTGAGAATGAGTCCCATATCATAGGCAGTTGTGTAATGTTCTTCATCAGGAAGTCCATGAGGATTTTTAAACTGTGTATTTTTACAGCCTAATTCTTTTGCACGCTTTGTCATAAGCTTTGCAAATTCTGTGGTAGAACCGGAAATGTGTTCAGCGATAGCAGCAGCGGCTTCATTAGCGGACACTAGCATTAATGCATATAAGCTGTCTTCGACAGTAAGTTTTGCGCCGACATTGATTCCGGCGGTACTGCTTCCGGCTTCGATTCCATTAACAGCGACGTTGGAGTATGTGATGATATCGCTCATGTTACAGTTTTCAACGGCGAGTAAAGCAGTCATAACTTTCGTGATGCTGGCTGGGTATCTTTTTGTGCTGGCTTCTTTTCCATAAAGAACCGTTCCAGTACCAGCATCCATTACAACAGCGGATTCTGCTACAATGTCAGGTGCTCCGCTTAGCTTTGAGGTTCCATAGGAAGCGCCTGTTGTCTGGGTGTTAGATGTGCCAGCCGATGCTTCTGTTGTTGCAGCAGTAGCCGCAGTAGTTTCCGTAGCTGTAGTAGTGGTCGCAGCTGCCGCAAGGGAATTTACACAAAAGCTGAAGGCCATTGTCAGTGTCAATATAAACGTAAATAATCGTTTCATTGGGATTCTCCTTTTGATTCTGCCCAGTTGGGCCATGTTTTAGAGTTTTGCCAGGTCATTTTTAGACCTTGCTTTTCATTGTATCCTACTTCTATAGAAAAAGCAAAAATTAATTGCAAAAATAATGTGCAGCGATTAGAATAATACTGTATGTCTAAAAATATCAGATAGGAAAAATGTACGCGAAAAGTTTCAGGCGGAAAATCAGCCACAAAAGCAAGTGCAAGAACGACTCCGAGAGTACATTAAATGCAGTGGAAAGCAAAGTGCGTATTAAAGTAGAAAAGTAGATAGGAGAGTTTGATGAGATTAAGAAATGTAAAAGGTTCAAGAGAACAGATTGCAGCGAATGAATATACAATTAAAGATGCAGAGCAGATCAAGGGTCAGTGGAAAGATTATTTTCAGGACGGTAAGCCGATTCAGCTAGAGATTGGGATGGGAAAGGGAAAGTTTCTTATGCGGTTAGCAGAGAAAAATCCTCATATTCATTATATTGGAATTGAAAAGTATTCCAGTGTTTTAGTCAGAGCATTAGAAAAGATGGAAGAAACTCCTTTAGATAATATTCATTTTATTCGAATGGATGCAGAGAATATTGTGAATGTATTTGAAAAAGGAGAGGTAGATCAGATTTATCTGAATTTCTCAGATCCATGGCCAAAGGACCGCCATGCAAAGAGAAGACTTACTTCCAGACAGTTTTTAGAGCGTTATCATAATATTTTAAAAGAAGAAGGAAGAGTTATTTTTAAGACAGATAACAGACCATTATTTGATTTTTCTTTAGAAGAAGTAGAGGAAGCAGGATGGACATTGGAGAAATGTACATTTGATCTTCATCATAGTGAATACTTAGAAGGCAATATTATGACAGAATATGAAGAGAAGTTTGTAGCAAAAGGTAATCCAATCTGTATGCTTCAGGTTTTTTATAAAGAAAATAAGTAATCTGTACGGGCATATGTAGTAATTGACTGGGTGATAAGAGAAGGTTGGAATTTGATAAATCAGGCGCACATCTTTAGTAATGTTCATAGAATAAATCAGGGGTGATATTTTATGAATTTTAAAGAAAAGATGTGCTGGAATATTCAAAGAAAAAGTTTTTGTGACAGGGGAATCTGGCGATGTTTATTTAACTTTTGCCGGAATATTTCAGAAGTGTGCAATATTCTGAATGGAAAATAACAGAGATCAGGTCTTATGTGTATTTTGCTTGAAGAAATCAGTATATTTCTGAGGGATTACAGATAATAAAACATATTTATAATAGATGAAAGGATTTACAAATGAAAATCGTAGCAATAGATTTAGACGGAACATTATTACATTCTGACTGTACGATTTCTTCTTATTCAAAAGAAGTGATTGCTGAGGCAGGGAAAAATGGGATTATGGTAGTACCGACTTCAGGAAGAAGCTTTCGAAGCATTAAGAATCAGGTAAAGGATATTGAAGGCGTGAAGTACTGTATCTGTGCTAACGGAACTTTGGTTGGAAATATTCAGACGGAAGAACTGATCCATAATTACAAGATACCGCAGCATTTCGTTTACGACATTTATAAAGAAGTGAAGGAAAGACATGGATTTATAGAGTTATATTGTGACAATGATGCGTATGTAGAAAAAGAGGATATTCCTGTCTTTTACAATACAAAAATGGGAAAGGATTTTTGTGACAGTTTACTTTCTACCGATGTAAAAGCGCTGTCTTATGATCTGCTGTTACGTCGGGGAACAATGAGGATTAATAAAATCCATGTTGCATTTCCAGATCCGCAGGAATTGAGAGAATTTGCTGCTAAAATAGCGAAAAACGAGAATCTTGTTGTGACATTTCCAAGTGAATATAATATGGAGATTTTCCCAAAGGGATGTAATAAAGATGTAGGGATTCGTATTCTTGCTGAAAAATATAATATTGCACATGAAGATACCGTAGCGATTGGAGATAGTGATAATGACGTGGCGATGATCGAATATGCACATATTGGAATTGCGGTAGCAAATGCGATGGAAGTATTAAAAGAGAAGGCGGATTATATTACGAAATCAAATGATGAAGATGGTCCGGCGATTGTACTAAAAAAAATACTTGAAAAATAAAAAATAATGCTTGCAATCTATGAAAGGTTGTTATATAATAGTCCTTGTCGTTGAGAGAAACGAAAACAAAACACAAGGATATGCGCTTTTAGCTCAGTTGGTAGAGCAGCGGACTCTTAATCCGCGTGTCCAGGGTTCGAGCCCCTGAAGGCGCATTACAAAGCATCGTTTTTAGGATTTAGGCCTGGGGATGGTGCTTTTTTTGTTGCCAATAAAAGGAGGAACAACAATGAACCTGATTTTTGACTTAGATGATACCCTTTATGACCTCATGGGACCTTTTGAACTGGTTCATAAAAAGTTATATGCAGATAAAACCGATGCGGATTGTACGGAACTGTTTATAAAATCACGAGATTATTCGGATGAGATTATGGAAGCAGAGATAAAAGGAGACATTCCACATGAGGATTGTTTTTATGAGAGAATTAAAAGAACGTATCATGATGTGGGAATTGAGATGAACAGAGAAGATACAGAAGAGTTTGAACGATTATACAGAGCTTATCAGAAAGAAATATCTCTTAGCGAGGGAGTGGAAGAGTTCCTTGATTATTGTAAAGCTCATAATATTTTCATTGCCATTCTTACGAACGGGAGACCGAAATCTCAGTATGCGAAGGTAATTGCTTTAGATTTACATAGATGGTTTGACGATGACCATATCTTTATTTCCGGTGGGATCGGCTATCAGAAGCCAGATCCGATGGCATTTCAATATATCGAAAAGATGTTTTCACTTAATCCGGAAGAAACATGGTATATTGGAGATACTTATGAGGCAGATGTTGTTGGGGCAGACGGTGCAGGCTGGCATACAGTCTGGTTTAATCACCGCAACCGAGAACGTCTGGAAAACTGTGCTGATGTGACAGTAAGAAGTATAGAGGAATTAAGTAGATTCATAAAAGAAAGAAGTTAAAAGTATGAAATCAGTAATATCTATATGGAAACCAGGATTTTAAATCTAGTAGAAAGAGTAAGGGTTTCTAAGTGCTCGACTTGAATGATATTACTGATTTCATTAGAGAATAATAAGATAATCAGAATAGAATAATATTGATTACTTCGTGTTTAATTTTAACAATTTGTGGTATTCAAGAACATCATTATCCCACTGTTTATATTTTTGATCTCCGCGGCGGTCAGGAAGGCCATATTCGTTTTTGAGGTATTCACCGAGATAGGCGGTAGTTTTTTGGGCTCCTTTGATATTGAGATGATCGCCGCCGTCTACAGTATCTTTTTTCCAGTTGATATTCTTTTTTAATTCAAGGTTCAAATCGATAAAGTTGATTTTGTTCTTGTCAGCAATCTGCTGCAATGCATTATGCTTTCTGTAGTTCCATCCATTGTAATTCGGAACGGAGATCAGTACAGGAATAGAACCCTGACGTTTGCAATAGTGAATACATTTTTCAAAGGTAGATGCACTGATATCGTTGATTTTCCAGGTTTTTCTGGTGAACTTCATTCGGTGCTTTTTTTTATGGACTTTGTGCGTTGATTTACGGTAATAGTAACCTTTCATAACGGAATATCGGTTTCCCCAAATGTTCTTAATTTTATGTGGGTTTAAGTTTTTGTGGAAGCTGATAACCGGAAAAAAGGTTGCGAGCTTTGCTTTTGTGATAGAGTCGAGATTAGCGATATCGGTTTTATCACGAAAAAGATTATTGCCGTCAATCAGTACGATAGAAGGCTTTTGGTGTTTATAAATCTGCTTTAAATATTCATAAGTCTCAGGAATACGCTGGCTTGCCTGTCCCCAGGTATATCCGGTGAATCCGTCCTGTTCCCACCATATGAGAGGAAAAATTCCGCTGTATACATTACTGTCTCCTATTGCTAATACATCAATACTGTTATCCGGTTCCTGAAAAATGCTATAGCCGGAGTAATTAAATAGCGGATTGGCATTGTACCCCATGGCAATGGATAAGGAAGAAAAGATTTTCAGTGCAAATGTTAAAATCAGCAGGAAAATAATGCTTCGTGCTGCTATTGATTTTTTTGACATTTTAGTTCCTCCTGTAAAGTGAATGTACTCTCACGAAATCAAGCACAAAAAGATTCCGAGAGTACATATGAAAGTGTTCGATAGTAAATCATATTAAAACTTCGCATAAATAAAGTCGGCAACGCCCCATCCGGGTCCATAGGCACCGGCAATGATGATCAGTATAATAGGAATCATATATAGTCCCCAGCGAATTGGTAAGGACTGTTTTGATATGAGTTCGCGGATAGAATGTCCCTCTTCCTGGCTCTTTCCGATGAGATAGAGAAGAATAATACTAAAGACGATTAACAGGAAATCCAGTTTAAATAATCCTCCTTGATCAAAAGCTATCTGCCAGAAAGAGACTTTGCTGTTCCATGGACGAAATACAGAACAGAGCATAGCGATAGCAACGTTTAAGTTTCGTGCCCGGAAAATGAGCATACCAATATTTACAAGAATAAATGTGCGGGCTGTCTGCATTATGTGATACCAGGATGCATTTCGATCAATGTTACATTTCCTGCAAAAAGCAGCAAAAACAGGTTCGAAAAGCATACCAAGGACCATGATGACATAGTAATAAAGACCGTAAATAATGTATTTCCATTCTGCTCCATGCCAGATTCCATTACCGAACCAAACGGCGAACAGAGCAAAAATACCGGGAATCGTGGCAGCATAATAACGATTCATGTGGGCTCGGCACTTTTGGCAGAACTTCTGAAAATGTGTTCCAAGAGAAATCGGGTAAAAAATGTAATCTTTGAACCAGGCTCCCAGAGTAATATGCCATCTGCGCCAGAAATCATTAACGGAAGTGGCGAAAAATGGACGTTTGAAGTTCTCTTCTAAAGTGATGCCGAAAAGCTGGGCGCTTCCTCTTGCAATGTTAATACATCCGGCAAAGTCCATGTAAAGCTGGAAAGTATATAAAAGAATTGCCATGATAACAGGAAAACCGGAGTATCGTTCGTGATTTGCAAAAATAGCACGAACATACATATTTACGCGGTCAGAAAGAAGTACTTTTTGAAAAAGTCCCCATGTAATAAGCTGGGCACCAAAACAAAACTGTTTATAATCAAAGCGATGCTCTGCTTTTAATTCTTCACCAAGCTGCCCATAGCGGGAGATTGGTCCCTCGGTGATGACTGGGAAAAAGATTAAAAACAGAAGCAGGCGCAGGTAGTTTCTTTCGACCTTACATACGCCGCGGGCAACATCTGTCACGTAGCTGATGGCAGACAGTGTGTAAAAAGAGATTCCGAGAGGAAGAAAGATATTTAAAAACGGAATCTGGGCGGGGATATGTAAAGCATTAAAAAGTGCATTGATATTTTCACCAAAAAAGTTAAAATACTTTGTAACAAATAAAATACCGAAGTTTATAAAGCATAAGAATGCGATAACATAGCGGATTTTTGTCGTGGTCTTATTCTTTAGTTCTTTTCTTGTAGCGCGGTCCAATTCTTTCTTTTTTAATTTAAATGTTTCGTTGAACTGCTCGATAACTCTTGCACCAAGATAAATGGCTGCCGTTGTAAACAGGACAACGACAACCAGACTTTTCATTGTAAGAATATAGAACAGCAGGCTCGAAAAGAGTAGTCCGATCCAACGGCGCTTTATGGGAAGTAAATAATAAAGGATCAGACTGCCGCCAAGAAATGGAAAAAGATAGAGCCATGAATTATACTGCATATTCTCACCTACTCATCTTCTAAAATTTCCTGAACCATGTGGTAAATACTTTCTACAGATTTAAAGTTCTCTGGCTTAATATAAGGAAGTGTAATGTTGATATCAAATTCATCATTAAGCTCAGAGACAAGCTGAAGAATTTCCATAGATTCTAAAAGGTGTTCATCAATAAAATCTGTTGATGCCGCAAAGTCAGCGCCAGGTTTAATAGTTTCTAAAATTTCAAGAATAGTGTCCATAGTTAATCTCCTTTGTGTATTATTCAAGAATGTCTTAACATTCTTGATAGCTTTCTTTTAATAGTTTTCTGTCGATCTTTCCGTTTGCATTGTAAGGCATCTGTTTGATTCGGATGAACTTATTCGGTCGCATATACGCAGGCAGTTTAGAGGTTGCTGTAACGGAAAGTGCATCTGGTTTTACCTTTCCCTGATAAAAAACAAGAATTTGATCAGTTGTTTCTAAGTAAATACATACGCAGGCATGAATTTCCGGCAAAGCCCCAATAGAAGCTTCGATTTCACCGGGTTCAATGCGGTATCCCATATGTTTGATCTGGAAATCTTTTCGTCCCTGATATCTTAAAAGTCCATCTTCCCCTCGATATACAAGATCTCCTGTGCGATATACAACTTCCGGATAAGCATCATTCAACGGATTTTGTACGAAAGCTTCAGAAGTTTTTGATGGATTATGATAATAACCGTCTGCAAGAAACGGACCGCTGACAAGAAGTTCCCCGCTTGTAGCTTCTTTCCCGTTCTCATTTACGATGATCAGGTCACAATTGTCACAGGCAACGCCGATAGGAAGTGTTTCCTCATCGGAAAAAGTGTGATTAACAACATAGTAACTGCAAATATCGGTTGTCTCTGTCGGACCGAAAAGATTTGCGTAAAAAATATCAGGAAGTGCCTGGCGCCAGTAATTCAACTGCTTTACAGGCATAACTTCTCCGGCAAACAATACTTTCTTAAGATATTCCGGTTTAATATAAGAAAATGTATCCCAGTTCGCTACAATATTAAGCGCAGAAGGAACCCAGTAGATGGTATTTACTTTATAAGTATTCAGATATTCCATAAGCTGCATCGGGAATGAAAAATACTTCTTTGGAATAATCTGATAAGTTGCCCCGGTACGAAGTGCTGCATAAAAGTCAGAGACAGACATACTAAAGTACAATGGGGTCTGGCTTCCAAAAATAGTTGCTTGATCAATATCAAATGCATGGATAAACCAGCTTCCATAAGAAATCAATGCACGATGGCTGATCACAGTACCCTTTGGCTGACCGGTAGAACCGGAAGTATAGAGAATATATGCCGGATCACGTTCCGTCATCTGGTCACGTACTCTGTCAAGAAGCTTGTTATCTATTCCTGCCAAAGCACTATCTTCTATTAAAAATGTCTTAATTGTCTTTGAGAACGGTTCACTCTGGTCCTCTTCAAAAGAAGAAGGCATATCAGAACGGCTAGTGTGAAATGCATTCACTTTATCAATGTATGAGCTGTCTGTAAGAATCCCAGCCGGCTGTAATGTTTCAAAAATACGGTGTACACGTTCTACAGGCATCTGTGTGTCAAGTACGACATAAAAATTACCACTGTAAAGAACGCCGAGCATTGCCTCTGCCAGAGCAGGGCTCTTATCCATATAAATAGCAACAGGAATGCGGTGCTTCTTCAAAGTAGAAGCAAGCATGGTACCTGTCTGTTGGCTCTTTCTTTTCAGATCATGGAAAGTAACCGAAGCATGGTCGTCTGCAACGGCTATATGATCAGGAAAACGCTCACAGGTTTTCTCGAAATATTGTAATATATTTTTCATATGTAGTATCTCCTTAGTGCTGTTAGCGACTATTGATTCATAGTTATACATACAAGATAACAAAGAAATCTTAAGTAATAACCAAAGAGAATCTAAAACATTCTTAAGAGATAATTCTGGATTTATTTCCTTGCGCTGTTTGTTTCTTTTGCTTGATCAATGAAAACTTACATATATTTTACAAGACAATCTCTTTTGATTTTACATCTTTGTGTTAGAGTTATGCACATAAAGGAAAGGACAGATGGGTGATGAAAGTGAAAGAAATATATAAAATATCAGAGACTGTTCATAGAGCAGCAGGGGGAAAAATAGAAAATATTTTCCTGTTTTTAAATACAATGTTCTGGGCATTGCTTGCGCTTATTATTGGCGCGGCAGGATTTTCCCTGGCAACGGGAAGTGTGATTGGGCATGGAATTACATTATTTTGTATTGTAGGATATACTGGAATGATTATAGGATTTTTTGGTGGAAGTTATTATTTATATAGAAGAGATGAGAAATAAAGTAAGCAAGAAGCTATCGCAGTAACAGTGTTACAACTGTAACTGTGGATAGCTTCTTTTATTTTACAGGAAAAAATGCTGCGAAAATGCCGGGGTCCGTTTGAATGTATTTATGTGCCTACTGTTATTATATTTACAAAAGTAAAAATAATAATAAAAAATTGCCCAAAAACAGGGCAAAATATTTGGTTATATTGAAAGAATGTAAAAATATATGTCATGTTTTTGTTGACAATCTAGAGGGAAAATTTTATAATATAGGTAGTTACGGGAGGGGGAATATGAGGAAGGTAATTGATGATCCACGCCTGATGGTTCGGGTATGCGATTTGTATTATAATCAGGGTATCAGCCAGCAGCAGATTGCCAAGGACCTGAATTTATCCAGACCGACGGTATCTAGAGTGTTGGCGCTTGCTAAGGAGCAGGGAATTGTAAAGATTAGTATTTCCAATGTGAATGCAGTAGAGCATTGGGAGCTTGAGAGAAGACTTGAGAAAGAATTTGGTCTTCGGGAAGTAATCATTGTAGGAGAGAATTCCTCAGAGGATGGGATGAAGGAGTCGCTTGGAGAAGCGGCCGCCAGATATTTGGAATATACGATTAAAGATGGGAATATAGTAGGTGTTTCTATGGGTTCCACTTTATTTGAAGTCGTGTCCCATGTTGTACATCCTGCCGCACAGAAAGTTACATTTGTTCCGTTAGTCGGTGGAGTTGGAAGAGTTCGTATGGAGCTTCATGCGAACAGTCTGGCGGAATCACTGTCTCGTATATATAATGGTAAGTTTGTACCGCTGCATGCACCGGCCCGCGTTTCCAGCAGAAATATCCGAGATGAGCTTTTGAAAGAAGATAGTTTATTACCGGCGATTTATCTGACACAGAAATTAGATATTGCAATAGTTGGTATCGGATATCCGAATGAGAAGTCAGCAATTATGGCGACGGGATATTTTAAGGAGAATGAGATAGAATCTCTTATTGACCGTAAGGTAGCCGGAGAGCTATGTATGCAGTTTTATGATATTTACGGAGATACTGCTCCGTATAAAGATGATAATAATGTTATTGGAATGGATATCAGTATGCTTCGCTCTGTTCCACGTTCTATCGGTATTGCCGGAGGTGTTGAGAAGCTTCGGGCAGTCAGAGGAGCGATTAACGGACACTATATTAATACGTTGATTACAGATATTGAATGTGCAGAGGCATTGATATCTGAATAATAAATCATGGTGCAGCAGTAATAAATACTGCCGATGCAGTAGATGCAGCATCAGAATATATCTAGTTCATAGTTTTGATCAAGGGGGTAAATATCATGGATGAAATTCTAAACCTGTCAATTAATGAGATGCCACAAACTGAGTTTGATTGTTCTTGTGGAAAGCACCACAATTTTAGCGTACACGATATGTCTATCCGTAAAGGAGCAATCGAAGATTTACCAAAGATGGCAGAACCATTTAAAGATGGTAAGATTCTTGTAGTATTTGATAATCATACTTACGAAGTAGCAGGTAAAAGAGCTGTAGAACTTCTAAAAGAGAATGGATTTAATGTAAAAGAACTGTTATTTGATACAGGCGATGATATCTTGATTCCAGATGAGAAGACCTTAGGAAGAATTGTACAGGAACAGGATTTAGATACAAGCCTTATGGTAGCAGTTGGATCTGGTGTTATTAATGACTCCGTTAAGTTCGTAACTTCACGTTCCGGACTGCCATATATCATTGTTGCGACAGCACCATCTATGGATGGATATGTAGCAGATGGAGCCCCGATTTTCTCACAGGGATATAAGTATTCTCCGGTAGCTCATCTTACATACGGACTCGTTGGAGATACCGATATTTTAAAGACTGCTCCTCAGGATCTGATTCAGGCAGGTTACGGTGATGTTGTTGGTAAGATTACTGCGATCGCAGATTGGGATTTATCAGTTAAGGCCAATAACGATTATCGTTGCGATACTTGTGTTACATTAGTTAACAGAGCATTAGACAAGTGTTTTGCAAAAGCAGAAGGATTAAAGGAAAGAGATCCTGAGTCACTTGGAGCATTATTAGAAGCATTAACTTTAACAGGTGTTGCGATGGCATTAGTTAATATTTCCCGTCCGGCATCAGGTGCAGAGCATATGTTATCTCATTTCTGGGAAATGGATTACATTGCACGTGGATTAAATCCAAATCATCATGGAATTCAGGTTGGTGTAGCAACTCCGATTATTGCTCGTTTCTTTGAAGAATTAGCAGATATCCTTCCAGAAGGAACCGGAGCACTTTGTCCGCCTCATGAGGAGATTGAAGCACTTTTAGCAAAAGGTGGAGCACCAACAAGTCCAAAGGATATTGGTATCAGCAAAGAACTGTTCCATAACAGTTTACTGAAAGGATATACAGTACGTCCTCGTTACTCTATCATGCAGTTTGCAAAAGATAATGGACGTTTAGAAGAAATCGCAGATAAGATTACAGAAGAGATTTACGGCTAAAGAATGCCGGGCTATTCTTGAGGAATTCTCAGAATTTCTGACGACGATGATAGATATGATCAGGAATATATAAACAGGTAAGAGGTATATTTTATGCAGAAAAAGGAAGACGCATTAAAAGGTGTGAAACTATTTGTCCTTGATATGGATGGAACAGTATATTTAGGTGATCAGCTGATTGAAGGTGCATTAGATTTCATTCGTGAGGTAGATGCATCAGAAGACAGAGATTTCATTTTCTTTACGAACAATGCTTCTCGTGTCCCTGCAGTTTATGTTGAAAAGCTTCATAAGCTGGGACTTGATGTAGAGGAAAGTAAAGTTGTAACAGCTGGAGATGTCTGTGCAGAATTTTTGAAGGTGAATTATCCGGGAGCAAGAGTTTATCTCAATGGTACTCCTGTTCTGGAAGAGAACTGGAAGGAAAAAGGAATTAATCTTGTAGAAGAAGATCCAGATGTTGCAGTACAGAGTTTTGATACAACATTAACTTATCATAAACTAGATCGAATCTGTCACTACGTAAGAAATGGTGTTCCGTTTATTGCAACACATATGGATACAAACTGCCCGACAGAGTATGGATTTATGCCTGATTGTGGAGCAATGTGCAGTCTTATTACAGATTCTACAGGAGTGAAGCCTCGTTTCCTTGGAAAGCCATGGAAAGAAACAGTAGATATGGTTGCAGAGATTACAGGTTATAAGGCAGAAGAGATGGCTTTTGTTGGCGATCGCTTATATACAGATGTGGCAACAGGCGTGAATAACGGAGCGAAAGGATTTCTTGTTTTAACCGGGGAAGCAGATATGCAGACTGTAGCTGAATCTGACGTAGAGCCAACTTGTATCTATGATTCTTTAAATGAAATGAGAAAATATCTGTAGTTTTAAAGTATAAATCAAAAGGGATTTTTTACCACTCAAATAAAGAAGGAGATTAAAAAATGAAAGTAGTATTTGGATGTGATCCTAACGCAACACAGTTTAAATTAGACTTAATGGAATATGTAAAGAGTCTTGGACATGAAGTAGCAGACTTAGGAAGTGATGATCCGATTTATGCGAATACAGCCATTGAAGTAGCAAAAGCTGTAGCTGCTAAAGAATATGACAGAGGTATCATCGTTTGTGGAACAGGTATTGGTGTTTCTATTGCAGCCAATAAAGTAAAAGGAGCTTATGCTGCATGTATTCATGATGTATATCAGGCTCAGAGAGCACAGCTTTCTAATCATGCAAACATTATTACTATGGGTTCACAGGTTATCGGAATCGAACTTGCAAAACAGCTTGTTAAAGAATATCTTTCTGTAGAATGGGATCCTAACTGCAGATCTGTTGCAAAAGTACAGAGAATCATTGACTTTGAAAATGAAGAATAATCTATCAGATCTTACATGCGTTTGATTGGGAATATATGAAATAAAAGTGGGTATTGGGTAAAACAATATAGCATAGAAAGTATGCGTTAATGATGAAAGGAGTTACAAAATGGCAGAATATTTAATGGGTATTGATGCAGGAACCGGTAGTGTACGAGTAGCGTTATTTGATTTTAGAGGACAGAATCGTGCATACGCTGTTGCAGAGTATGGAACAACTTATCCTAAAAATGGATGGGCAGAGCAGAGCGACTACGAATGGTTTGAGGCATTAAAGAAAGCAATTCCTGAGTGTATCAAGAAGGCTGGTATCGCAGCAGATAATATCGCAGCGATTACCTGTGATGCTACAACAAACACATTAGTGTACTTAGATGAGAATGATACTTCTGTACGTCCACCGATTCTCTGGATGGATGTTCGTGCGACAGAAGAAGCATCCTTCATCGATACTATTCGCGAAGAATATGATGCAACGAAGTTCTATAAACCAGGATTTAGAGCAGACACTATGGTTCCAAAGTGTATGTGGGTTAAGAAGAACGAGCCTGAAAACTGGGCAAAAACTAAGACGATCATGGAATTTGAAGACTGGCTGAACTGGAAGCTTACAGGAAGAAAAACAGTAAGTATGTCTGTTGCAGCATTCCGTTGGAACTATGATGATAAAAATGGCGGATATCCAGTAGACTTCTATAATGCAGTAGGACTTGATGATGTTGTTGATAAGTTCCCAGAACCAGTATTAAAGGTAGGAGAAGTTGTTGGTAATATCAGTGCAGAAGCTGCAGAAATCTTTGGTCTTAGCAAAAAGACAGTTGTAGTAGAAGGTACAGCAGACTGTAATGCATGTATGTTTGGTGTTGGTGGTGTAAGACCAAACGGTATGACATTAATTGGTGGAACATCTACCTGTCTGTTAGGTCTTTCCGAAGAAGAATTCCACGTAGACGGTGTAAATGGAACATATCCAAACTGTATGTATGACGGAACCAGCTTGTTAGAAGGTGGACAGACAGCAGCAGGTTCTATTCTGACATGGTTCAAGAATAACCTTCTTCCGGCAGCATGGATGCAGGAAGCTGTAAACCGTAACATGAATATCTATGATCTCATCACAGAAAAAGCATCTTCTGTTCCGATCGGATGTGACGGTCTCGTTATGATGGACTACTTCCAGGGTAACAGAGCTCCTTATGCAGACTCAAAAGCAAGAGGAATGTTCTGGGGATTATCTATCGGTACAACACCGGCTCATCTTGCAAGAGCGGTATATGAAGGTGTTGCTTATGGTGCAAACCATTGTATCGTCAGCATGAAAAAGGCTGGATACGATGTAAAAGAAATTTACGCATGTGGTGGTTTAGCACAGTCTGACTTCTGGATGCAGATGCATGCCGATATTATCGGAGTACCAATGTATACAACAGTAGAGAGCCAGAGTGCAGGATGTCTTGGTGACTGTATCATCGCAGCTGTTGGTGTTGGAATCTATCCTAACTTCTGGGAAGCAGCAGACAGTATGATTCGTGTGGATAAAGAGTACATTCCTAACATGGAAGCACATAAAGAATATCAGTTCTATATGGAAAGATATATGGAAACATGGCCACAGATGAAAGAAATCGTACATAAAACAGTAGACCACAACAACAAAAAATAGTATTATATTAATATTGTAAATAACTAATAAGCCCGCGGAGGATACGCTACTGGTATGCTTCGCGGGTATATTAGATTTTAACTTGGAGGATTAATTATGTCAGAAGTAAAAGTAATAGGAATTGGTAATGACCATGCGGCAGTAGATCTTAAGAATGAGATCAAGGCATACCTTGAGGAAAAAGGTTATAAAGTAGTAAATTATGGAACAGATTCTTCCGAAAGCTGTGACTATCCAATCTATGGAGCAAAAGTAGGCCACGCAGTTGCAAGTGGAGAGGTAGATGCCGGTGTTTTAATCTGTGGAACAGGAATCGGTATCTCTATTGCAGCCAATAAAGTAAAAGGTGTACGAGCTGCCGTTGTCAGTGAACCGGTGTCCGCAAGATTAACAAAAGAACATAATAATGCAAATATTATTGCATTTGGTGCAAGAATTGTTGGAAGTGAGATGGCTAAGGCAATCGTAGACGCATGGCTTGATGCAAAATATATCGGAAGCGGCCGTCACGAGAGACGAGTAAACATGATTGAAGAGGAAGCAGCAAAGTATAATAAATAAAGTATATGGTTACGGAGGAAGAAGATGAGTCGTTTTATGGAAATAAAATCAAAGGATATAGAGAAAGCCTTTGAAGATGAGAGAAGACAGTATTTCGTTGGAAACTTAAAGAAACCACAACATATCCCTTTTGTTAAGTCAGACAATGCGGAAATGGGATTAACTGCTTATGATAAATTCACTGGTGAGCCGGCTCATCGCCACTCTGTGGCAAAAGAATATGCTTATGTTATTTCCGGTAGAACACAGTATATGGACCTTGACACAAGAGAAATATATGAGTATCATGCGGGAGATTTTTTTGCGACCTTTCCAGGAACAACTTATGTTCAGAAATCCGAAGCTGGAACAAAGATGATTTTTGTAAAAGAACCATCGATTAATGATAAAGAGCTTGTACCGATGGACGAAGAAGCTAAAAAATGGATGGAAACGGAATTCTGATTTGTAGATTTGGTAATAGACGAAAAAAGAAAAAAATAATACATCCCATCTGCTCTGTAGTCACTGTGTTTAAGATGCTCATCCGCATCTTAAATACGCTCCGAAGCCGCATCTGGGATGTATTATTTTTTTCTTTTTTCTGGCTATCTAAATTTACAGTTGGCGAGAATGGGGATTTTCCAGAAGGTTATGGATTCTCGGGGAATTAAAGTCTAAAGGATTGACGCATTCTTCTGGAGTTTTCCATTTGAATAGAAATTGTATACTTCTGGGGAATTCTCTTATTTTTCCTACTCAAAATGCTGATTTCATCTGGCGTCAAAGAACAGAAAAGCAGAAACTTGATATAGAAGAAAATGTGATGTCGGAGCAAGTAAAAATGCCGGTCAGGCATTTTCTGTGCCGCGACTATCTTCACATTTTCTTCTATATCAAGTTTCTACTTTTCGTTTCTTTAGTCCATTAAATCAGTATTTGTAAAATTCCACACAATAAGAGGTAATATTCGGCTATTTATTTACCAAAATAAAACGTGTGATTTTTTAGAAAAATGAAAGATTTTATTCATAAAAAAATAAGAATGTGCAGAAAAATACATTTACAAGAAGAAAAATTGTGATATAATAAACGAAGTTTGAGTGTATTGATAATTAAAATCAATAATGCTTATAAAGTATTCGTATATCTATTTTAGGAAATCAACACAGTTTTTAACAGAGTTTTCTTGTTTACAGAGTAACAATTATGGTTATATTCTGGTGAATACAGAGTTTTCTGTCCAACTAGTGTTAAAGTTCTATCCATCCTGTTATCTAGGTTTATGTAACAGGTTCTTTTAACTTTTATTTTCTATTATCTATTATACATTTTACCAATTGAAAATTGAATATTTTAGTACATGAAAAGAGACATAAAGAATAAAGAAAGAGTGTAAAAAGCAGGGGCTTGTAATAGAGTAAGTCCTGTTTTGTTATGGAGATTTTTATGAAAGAGAAGAAAAGAAAGTTCAGGCATGAGCATGGAGGAAGCTTTTCGGTAGATTATTATGCATATGCTTCTCGAATGAGAAGTTGGAATGCAGGTTTTAAAGTCCTGTTTTCGATTATTAGTTTACTTTTATGTATTGCGTGTAATAATCTGTTTGTTTCACTAGCAGTTATTTTTTTTATGGGATTTTTGACAGTGGCTGTTGGCGGTTTGAAGCTGCATCATTATATTTTGATGCTCCTTGTTCCAATCATATTTTTGATTTTTGGAACAATTGCCATAGCGATTGGGTTTTCAATGCATCCAGTGGGACAGTATCATGTTCATTTTTTGAATTTGTTTTACATTTACTGCTCAAAGGCAAGTTTGCTTAAAGCAGGGAATCTTGTGTTTAAGGCATTAGGCGCTGTCAGTGCACTTTATATGATGACATTGACGACACCGTTAAGCGAAATTATTGCTGTTTTGAGGAAGGCTCATGTTCCAAAGCTGATTATAGAGCTTATGAATATGATTTACCGATATATTTTCATTATGATTGATACGCACAGCCGTATGAAGAATTCAGCGGAATCCCGGCTTGGTTATTGTGATTTTAAAACATCTTGTTATTCCTTTGGACAGGTTGCCAGCAATCTGCTGGTTGTTTCACTGAAAAGAGGAAATAATTATTACAATGCCTTGGAAGCACGTTGTTATAACGGGGATTTACAGTTCCTTGAGGAGGAAAAGCAGGTAAAAGCAGGCCAGGTTGTAATGGCAGTTATTTTTATTATTATTTTATTGCTTATATGGTTTTTTACAAAGTAATTTAGAAGATAGTGTGCAGATATCCTGTATGTGTTATTTGCGATTTGAAAAATTTTAAATAGTTACAAGATAGATGTATGACCTGTGGAGGTATTTATGCAGGAAAAAGAACCAATATTAAAGGTAGAAGATTTACATTATGCATATAATGGCGAAAAAGCAGCGTTGAATGGAATTGACCTTAATATTTATGAAGGTGAAAAAATTGCGGTGCTTGGCTCTAACGGAGCCGGAAAGTCTACATTTTTTCTGAACATTAACGGAGTTTTGAAGTCTCATCATGGAGAAATATATTATCGTGGGGAGAAAATTACGAAAAAGAATCTGAATAATCTTCGAAAGAATGTAGGAATTGTTTTTCAGGATGCAGATAATCAGATTATTGCATCCACAGTAATGGCAGAAGTTTCTTTTGGACCGATGAATTTAAAACTGCCAAGAGAAGAAGTGGTTTCTAGAGTGGATAAAGCTCTTGAATATATGAATATCTCAGGATTTAAAGATCGTCCGCCACATTATTTAAGCGGTGGTGAGAAAAAGAGAGTCAGTATTGCAGATATTATTGCAATGGAGTCAGAAGTTATTATTTTTGATGAGCCTACAGCGGCACTTGATCCGCTGAATGCAGCAATGCTTGAAGAGGTTCTTCAAAAAATGGGTGATGAGGGCCGGACAATGCTCATATCTACACATGATGTAGATTTCGCTTATCGATGGGCAGAGAGAGTTATCGTATTCTGCCATGGAAAGATCATTGCGGATGATACACCACTTGCTGTATTTAAGCAGGAGGATATCTTAAAGCAGGCGAACCTGAAGCATCCGATGATGTTTGATGTCTATGACATTTTAAAAGAGAAAGGTATCGTTCCTAAAGGGGACGTTTATCCTAAAAATATTGCCGAATTTCAGGCAATGGTAAAAGGTTTATAAATGAAAAATTAAAAGGAGGAGAGACAAATGTCTAAAAAACAAAAGAGTCTTGCAGTTCTTGCGAGCGTATTTTTAATGCTTTTCACAATCGCACCAGTTTCTAATGCGATGCACATCATGGAGGGATTCCTTCCAGTGAAATACTGTATCTTATGGGGAGTAATCTGTGTACCATTTTTAGTAATCGGTTTTATGAATATCAAAAAGGTGCTTGGAAATGACAGAAGAACTCTTACAGTACTTGCTTTAACAGGTGCTTTCGTGTTCGTACTTTCATCTTTAAAGATTCCTTCAGTAACAGGAAGCTGTTCCCATATGACAGGTACAGGTCTTGGAGCAATCTTATTTGGACCATGTGTAACAAGTATTTTAGGTATCATCGTATTAATCTTCCAGGCAATCTTACTTGCACATGGTGGATTAACAACATTAGGAGCTAACTGCTTCTCTATGGCAATTGCTGGACCAATCATTTCCTGGGTATTATATAAATTACTTCAGAAAGCAAATGTAAATAAGAGAGTAGCTATATTCGTTGCATCATTCTTAGGTGATTTATTTACATATTGTGTAACAAGCTTCCAGCTTGCACTTGCTTATCCTTCAGAAGTTGGCGGTGTAGGAGCATCCATCGTAAAATTCCTTGGAATCTTCGCTACAACACAGCTTCCATTAGCAGTTATTGAAGGTATTCTTACTGTAGTTATCGTTATTGCACTTGAGACATATGCAAAAGACGAATTAAGCAGTCTGGAATTTTAATAGGAGGAAAGAAAATGACAAAAAATACAAAAACAGTAGTTATTTTATTAGTAATTGCAGCATTGATCGCAATTGTTCCACTGTTTGCACTTAAAGGTGCAGAATTTGGTGGATCTGATGATGCCGGTAGCGAAATGATTTCTGAAATTCAGGGAAAAGAATATGAACCATGGTTCACACCAGTACTTGAAACAGCACTTGGTGGAGAACTTCCTGGAGAAATCGAAAGCTTAATCTTCTGTCTTCAGACAGGAATCGGAGTAGGAATCGTAGCATTCGTACTTGGACGATTTGTAGAAAGAAAGAAGTGGCAGGATAAAGAAAAGGATTCGACCTCGAAATAGTTTGTGGTAATAACAGACGAAAATGAAACAAGCCTATAATAGCCAGATGGGAAAGTAGTCGCGGCGAGGAAAATGCGTTTTGGCGCATTTTCTCTTGCTCCGATATCCCATCTGGCTATTATAGGCTTGTTTCATTTTCTGTTTTTATTAAGACAGACTGTTTGGAGAACAAAGTCCTTTTCTTATGCCGGTGGGGTGAGTGGGGAATAGGGGATAAGAGTTTCTGCTTGCTAGACATTCTGTCTGGTTATTACGTATCTGTTCTATTAAATGAGATGAGTGTTTGAGAGACTTATATTTATGCTGATTAGGTGGAGCGTAGGAAATAGGGTATAAGGGTTTCTACTTATCGGATATTATGACGGTTGAGTATATATCAGTTGATATACAAAAGAGGGCAGGAAGACAAAGTCTTATGTTCCCTCCCCCCATCTCCTTCCTACATTTTAGATGGTCAAAGCACAGAACTTCGGAAAGGGGAGAGGTAGCAATTGTGATGTCGGAGCAAGCAAAAATGCGGTTGAGCATTTTGTGCGCAGCGATTATCTTCACAATTGCTACCTCTCCCCTTTCCAGAGTTCGTCTGTTTAGCCATTTAAAACCTATTGACTTGTTAACCATTCAACGGCATTAAGCACTTCTTCTGGTGTTTCGCATACAGAGAAGAGCGACTTTACGGATTCGCGGATGAAGCCCATGCCGATAAGTTTATCAATATTTGCAATGGTGTCATCATAGAAACCGGCCACATTATATACAATGATCGGCTTTGCGCTTCGGCCAAGTTCGGTCAAAGTAAGTATCTGGAAGAATTCATCAAAAGTTCCGATTCCACCAGGGGCGATAACGAATGCATCTGCATTCTCTTCCATGACTTCTTTTCGAAGACTCATAGTTTCTGTGCGTACAATTTCAGTGCATTCACTTTTAATCGGTTCAAACTTGTTCATGAAGGTCGGAACAACGCCTGTTACCTCTCCACCGTTTTCTAATACACCGCTTGCACAGGCTCCCATCAGTCCGCTGGCACCCCCGCCATAGATGAGTTTATGGTGTCGTTTTGCAATTTCCTTTCCTAGTTCGTTCGCTGCATTTATATAGATGGAATTGATGCGGTCGCTTGCTGCGCCATACATACATATTGTAAGTCTGGTCATAATAGCACCCCCTCGTTTTTATTGGTACTGTAAAGTTTTACAGTCCTATTTTTGTTTAAAACCTTATATTTTCAAGGATTTCATCACTTTTTACGAATAAAAAAGCAATGACCCCCTTTTTCATGTATAATGTAAGTGACCAAACTCAAC
>NZ_VULP01000008.1:0-106063 GCF_009697165.1 Anaerobutyricum soehngenii
AATTTGGCATTAAAATTTCTTCTTTGTCTGGACATGATAATGGATCCTTTCTTTCATACTGGTTTAAGTATATCAGATTCATTAAAAACTGTCCGAAAAAGTGTCTTAATTTATGAGACCATTATACATCTTCTATCTGCCTCATTAACTCCTGTCCTTCTTCGAGATATGGAACAAGAACTATTGTCATATCCTCATCAATGACTTTAAAGTTTTCTGCCGCCCTTTTAAATTGAATCTTCCAGTTCAGTTTCGGACCTGTTTGATTTCTTTTAAGAGTCAACAACTCATAGATACTTCTTCTGCCTCCATCTATTGGATATTTAAAATTCCCACTACATTCGCTATCATTATAATAATCATCGAAATATTCTTTCATAAGTTCTGGTAATAAAATGTTCTTTTTCTCCTGTTCTGCCTTATAAAAAATAACATTACTCCACTTTTGACCAAGACGAATTTCCGACATATGTTCGTAGCTGCCCTCTTCTAAATTAATGACATAACAATAGCCCAGGCCTCTTTCACCATTTCGATTGACACGTCCTGCGGTCTGTACAATAGAATCTAATTTGGTCATATTTCTGATTGCCGCTTGAAAACTGATATCTACCCCTGCCTCAATTAAAGAAGTACTGATACAGAGCACCTGCTCTTCTTTCTTTAAAGCTTTCAATAATTCGTCTAAAACATCTTTTTTGTGTTCCGGACACTGATCTCCTGTTAAAAGGAATAATCGGGTATCCTGGGCTAAAACACCTTTTGTACTTTCTATATTTTGAGTTTCAACATCCTCCTCATTCTTCTGTAAATATCGGAATAAATCTTTCGCTGTCTTTATTTTATTTACAACAACTAAAAGACTGTTTACCTGTGCTTTTCTTTCCCATATAAAAGTCGCTGCATTTTTAATTGTATATGGTTCCATGGCACAGCAATTCTTTATTTCAACTCTTTTTAACTGCGTGAAATTTCCCTCTACCGCATTTATCAGTTCCCCTTTTACATTTTCCAGACTTATATCTTTAGAAATATTACTGAAATCCGGCTGTGTTGCTGTACATAAAATCGTTGTGGTATTCCCCACCCGATTCAAAAAATTAATCGCCCCGTTAAATAAAGCCATACATTTGACAGGAACCGTCTGAATCTCATCAAATATAATAACCGCATTCAACAGATGATGCATTCTTCACATATCTCTCGTTCCTTTTCCATAAAAGGTATTTAAAAACTGCACCATTGTTGTAAATACAATGCGGTTTTCCCATCGTTCTGTAAGCAGTCTGCAGTCCCGTTCCTCTCCCAAACTGTCCAACATTCTTTTATCATCTTCTGTTACATTAGAGTGATGTTCAAGCAAATCACAGTTTCCTCCTAAAACCTCTCTTATAACCTTTGCATTTTGTTCAATAATCGTTGTATAAGGAAGAACAAAAATAATTCTTTCCTTATTTGTTCTCTCACTATGCTCTAACGCATATCGCATACTCGATAAGGTCTTTCCTCCACCTGTCGGAACAGTTAATGTATAAATGCCACTCTCCTTCCTGCCTGCTTCAAAACATTCATCCGATATTCTCTGACGGATTGCATTCACTCTTTTTTTACCTGTATCTTCTAAAGCCTCTGACTTCTTTTGCAATCCAGAAAGGTACTCTTCAAACTTTTGCTTATATGCTTTCCAGGTCATTTGAATTTCGTCTTGTGCCTTTTCATAAGAAGTAAAATCCTCACCAGTCTCATAGCACATACTACTTAATCGGTCGGCATCTATCAACATACTGTAAATTAGCTTTATAAAGAGATTGGGCATAAAGTTGGCATCATTTTTTCTCTTATTTTTTTCTTCACTTCCTGTAGAAGATTTCAGAATAAGCAGTTTTATCTCTTCAATAGATTCCTTAAAAAGCTGTTCTATCTCCTGCTCCGTAATCTGTAAATCCTTAAAAAAAGTTACTTTTACCTGTTCATAATCAGCAAGTCTGTTTTCACCCTGAAGTCTCATCAACAATGGGCTGTCTCCATTAAAATCTTCTGCATCTGGGAGTCCTCCATGATGATAGCAAATAACATTTGCGAGTAGTTCACCCACTATCCTTCCATTCGGTCCGTACTTTCCTGATAAATCATAAATATATTTTGCTCCGTAAACACCATGATCAATACCAGATTGTCTTTTACTTTCTATCCCCTCTTTTGCCCGTCTCCATTCTTCGTGAATAAACCTCTGAAACTTAATGCTGTATTTTCCAAAATCATGAAGTAAGCCTGCAAGAGAAAGCGTATTTTCCAAAGTAGCTTTTTTATCAGAATGTAGCTCTTTTTAGCTAACAGGTCTCCTCAAGTCAACTCTTTTTCCCATAGCTGCTGCTAATTTCTGCACTTCTCTGATATGTTCTTTTAACTCCTGTTTTTCGAAATCATTTACACGAAATCTAGCTATATAATCGTTCATCTTATGAATCCTCTTCTCCTCATTTTTCTATTCTTTATTATCTTTTCAATATTTCCCGGTAAACCTTTAACCGGAATTTATCCGTTTCTGTCGATTTCCGCATTTTTACTAATACCTTGAACTCCTTTGGTGCTTTTTTTAGGAAACGAAAGATCTCATCCTGATATACACAGAAGAAGGATCTGTCCTCAAAAATAAGGTCAAGAAGTTCCAGATATTGCTTAATGCCTGTTTCTTTTTTCTGGTATCTCTGAAAATGCTTTTCACTATCTATACTCCCGCCTTTTTTTATCAAAGGGATAGAGGAAAGACATCTTTCCCCGTCCAGTGTCATCTTTAAAAGGTAATATACTCCATAATAACCATCAATCCGTTTTCTCGTCAGGAGATTCTCTTTTAATAATCGAACAATGACTGTCGTTATCTCCTCTTTTGAAAAACTGTTGTACCGTCCAGCATTTTCAATATATCGGGGGTTCTGTAAATTGACTTTGGTACCACGAAGCATGGCACAGACCACATTTTCTGTGATATAATCCTCGTTCAACGCAACTGTCTTTAAGATGTCCTGAGTTAAAAAGTCAGACAACAGTTTCTCGTATTTTTCTATTAGTGCTTTTTCCTGCTCCCGAATCCGGACTTCCATTTCTTTATCGAGCCGCTTTATTTCTTTTTTTAGCTGTTTCCGCCAGACGGTAAGGGAGTTTTTGTAACACGGAACGTGGATGACACCGATGGATGTAATCCCGGATCTTGCTGCAAAGACTTTGGTATCTCCCTGTAACACACCTTTCCCGGAAACATAATGATAGCTACCCAGCAGTTCTTTTGCATCATGAAATGCTGTTTGGAAGCGTTTTTTCTCAAATTCTTTCTCTATCCCATCAGCAAAACGAATCTGCCCGTTTTTGATTAGAATCCCAGAGCCGACAAAGACCGTGGAAAAGTCATCCCCTTTTATCTGGCATTTCGGTGTCGTGTTATAAGTACTGGTGAAGCCGGATGGGTAGTTAACAGCATCAAGCCGTTTATCTAACCACTGCTGGTATCTGTTTACATACTTTTTCACTTCGGTATACATCCTGGATGACAAACAGACATCCTTCCGGCATATGGTCTTACGCATTTCTTCTTTTATGATGGCTAGTGCAGCCGGTTTGATGTAGGGAGTACGTATCAAGCCGTTTCCGGCATATTCTACGGAAAAACATTTGCTGCTGTCTGCCTGGCAGGGAATCTTTGCCTCCGCTTTTTTAAGGCAGATGTAAAAGCCCTGCGTAGGATGTGCTGTATAAGAGTGGGTATTCCCTTCCTGGATATATAAGGCATGCATGTTCTTTTTGACTGCTTTTTCATAGGCTTTCTCTATATTCCGGAGATTTTTCTTTATATGCCTAAGAACATAGGAGGTAAACGTAGCGTTGTCTTTCTTTTCATAGCCATCTGTGTAAAAAGAAAGCGGAATCTGGTATACAGCTAGGCTTTTTTTCAAACTGTCTCTGTTCTTTGCATAAATCAGATTAATCTCTGTCTGGGACGGTTTCTGGTTTGATAAGGATAGTTTCATAAACAATGGATTATCTTCTTTTAGCAGCATCTCTATATGCGGTTTTGCCCTGTTGTAATCTTCTTGAAATGTTTCTCTTTCTGTTTTCCGTTTTTCCCTTTTTTCTGATTTTCTTAATCTTTTTGTTTTTCTGGGAAGGACATCGTCTGAAAGGAGTTCTCCCTGTTTTGAAAATACTAATTGTTTCATGTTATAGGAAAACTTATAATTACCAGATTTAGATTCTCCAATATATTCCGCTATCTTGGGCAGGTAACCAAACCTATTCATGTTTTTAATGATATTTTCTTCTGTATGCACATCAAGATACCACATAACATCCCCTCCTATCGTATTTGGCTGATAAAACGGATTAGGTCAGCCGGAGTCTGTATCTCGTACATTGGTGCGAACGCTGCGTATACCGATGCGATCGAATCCCCCTGATTCCATTTGGCAGCCTGTTCTGTGTTCAGAAAAAACATTTTCTTTGCCCTTGCGTGGATGTTTTTCATCCATTCTGTTCCCGATGGGTTCTTATTGTTACGGTAATCGCCAAGAAACAGGATAAAACTGTCCTTTTTCAGATACTTCCGATTCTTTTTCCATAGCATCTCTAACGGACGGTTGTAATCGGAATACACCCCTTTTGCCGGGACAGCCTGCAGGACACTCTGAACAGCTTTATCAATACTATCCGTCTCCATGATTTCCGTTACATCATAGAGGGAGTTAACAAATACATATACCCGACAGCCTCCGGCAAACACATCTTTTAATAGGTACATGAACCCCAGCATCATTTCTGAAGCTTCTTTACATGAACCAGAAATGTCAAGAATAAGAATGAGATTTGACCTGTTGCGTTTTGACTTCGCAAAACAGACCTCAAACGGGATACCGCCGGTCTTGCAGGCAGCCTGTATCGTCTTTCCCATATCAATCTTCCGTCTTTCCTGTGTGTTTAAATATCTTCCGAGCCTTGTCTTAAAGGAAACGATATTCTGGCGGATGTATTGGTAGATATATTCTTTTTCTTTCTTGTCCAGTTTTTTAAACGGTTTCTCCATAAATTCCGGCAGAGTTTCCTCTAAAAGCTGTACAGCTCCCCCGCCGATAAAATTCTTCCGGTGTATTTTGGAGACCGATTTTTCGGTAAATTGCCTTGTCAGTGCAAAGAGCCGGCTATCTAGTTCTACTTGAATCCGTTTCTCTTCCCGTTCCAGTCTTTGAAGTTTATTTTCCAGTTCTATCTGCTGATTTTTCAATTCTTTTGTTTCCCGTGCAATCTTATCTTCGATATATTTTTCATAGTATATGACCTGTATCTTTGCTTTTT
The DNA here is from genome assembly GCF_009697165.1 of Anaerobutyricum soehngenii. Taxonomy (NCBI): domain Bacteria; kingdom Bacillati; phylum Bacillota; class Clostridia; order Lachnospirales; family Lachnospiraceae; genus Anaerobutyricum; species Anaerobutyricum soehngenii. The sequence continues at coordinate 5,344 of NZ_VULP01000008.1, forward strand.
CCAGTATCTTAAATATATTCTGGTAGATTTCAAAAGCATCCATTTTTCCGGATAATAACGCTTTTTCTGCTTTTTCCGGCAGTTTTTTTCGAAGGGACTGAAAAGTTTTCTTGGAGTCCTCAGAAAGTTCTGTTTGGTCTTTGGACAGGGAAAGTAGCAGATTCTTCTCCTGTTTTGTAAAATACTGTTTGAATTTAACTTCCTGTTTTTTTAGGTAATTTTTCTGTGTTTTGGGGATATGAAGCATTTCCTTTTCTTCTAAGACTGCTTTCCTTTTCTCTTCGATTTCCTGTCTGACACCGGTAATCTCTTTTTGTATCTTTTCTTTTTGGGACTTACTGTATTCTATCTGTTCTTGGTGTTCTTTCCGAATCCGTTGTTTTTCTCTTGCATAGGATCCTTTGTAATCTTTTATATATTGGTAAAAATAGTCGGAAAAAGAATCGGCTTCTTCCTTGTTCCGACAGAAACACAGTTTCATTAATGGAATGATCTCCGCTTCTCTTGTAAAATCTGTCTCTTCATTTTTTAAAGATAAAAAGCGGCTGATCTTATTCTGTGTGACAGCATATCCCCTGTCATTTAAGTATCCAGCAAATTCTGTTATATAGTCAAAAATCATTTTTTACCACCTCTAAAAAGAATTCGATTCTGCAAGACACTATTAATGCAAATCTTTGATATTCGGCAGAATACCTGCATCCCGTACCCTCATCTGGTCTTCTTTGTTCTTGCACAACATGCACAGGGAATCTGCAATATTAAAATCTTTATCATCCATCAGTTTCTGCAGATAGCTAGCCCATGTGATGCCTTCTGAAATAGACGGAATCTGTTTCAGGCACAGGCTCTGCAACTGGTAAAGACAGGATGCCACCCCTTCGATGATTGTTGGAGATGCTTCTGCTTTCATTTTCAAAATCTCCATAATCTCTTCTTTTGTTTTTCTTGGAAGATACAGATAATTACATCTTCGCTTTAGTGCATCGGATAAGTCCCTGTAGTTGTTCGATGTTAGTACGACAACGGGCTCCATCCCTTTTTTTGCCTTTACGGTGCCATATTGGGGAATGCTCAAGGAGAAATCATCTAAAAACTCCAATAGCGTGTATTCTAATTCTTCTGATGCTTTGTCTACCTCATCAAAGAGCAGGACATACCGTTGCTCTCCCCAGATAGACTCCAGTACCGGGCGACGGATTAGAAAATCCTTTCCATAAAAATCAATCGTTTTTGCTACATCCATCGCTTCGTTAATCGTCTTCCCATCTAAATTTTTCGCTAAAGTACTCTGTATTGCCTGGATGGAAAGTAGCTGTCTTTGGTAGTTGTAATCGTACAGTATCTTGTCCGCAGTCAATCCCTCATAAAACTGAACACGCAACACAGAAAGCCCAAAGGCTTGTCCCATTGCTAAAGCAAGACTTGTTTTTCCCTGCCCCGGGTCAGACTCGACCAATAATGGGACACCATGTAGTGCCCCATAAGCTGCCATGACAATCTCATCATTTGGCAGGTATCCATTTTTTGTAAGCTGTTTTCTGATATCTGATAAACGCATATTTTCCCCCTTTTTCTTCATCCTTGTCTCATTTTACCATAGGGCATCTCAGCCTGTGTAATTTTTTAATCAATTTGTATAAATCTTAGCATATAGCAGAGAGATAAGAATTTTTATAATAACTTTCAAGAATGCCCTGCATTCTTGCTGCGAGATGCTAATCCAGATGATTTAATGCATGGTAACACCCACATTTAAATTGTAACATATATACTTTATAGTCACAATATGTTATTTCAATCTCCGCAACTTGCATTAAAATATTTTATCAACAAAAATACACAAAAATTTTTATATACAAAACTCTTATAATTCATTTGCTCTTTCACATACTGCCTGCTATAATCATCTACATATATTTTAAACGAAGGAGTATAAACTTTGATATTTTATATTGATGAATCCGGATCTATTAATAATCATCTCTCTCATAATAAGCATTTTGTAATTGCTTTAGTCAGAGTTCTTAATAAAAAATCTTTAAAAAGATCTTACAAACGATTTGTTTCTTCTAATTATGATAGACTTCTTGAATTAGATAAAGATAAGTATCACCCCAAAACGGGAAAACTCATAAAAGAAGGGGGCAAAATGTTTTCTAATGAAACTTTTAAAGAACTTAAAGGTTCCCAGTTTGACAAAGAAATGAAAAAAAGTTTTGTCGATTTCTTTTCTCGTAAACCATCATTTGAATTGTATATCATTAAAATAAAAAATTCAGAATTAACTGATCAATTTTGCCAAAATACTGCGAGAGTGTTTAATTACACCATAAAGTTAGCTATGGAATACTTTATACATAGGGGATATATCCCAAAAGAAGATTGTTCACTTCAACTTGATGAGCGAAATGAAAAAACTGAATCAAGATTTTTTCTCGAAAATTATCTTAATACTGAACTATCCATGAATGGAACCACTGACAAGAAATTTGATGTTACATATTATGATTCATCTGATAATAATCTTATTCAAATTGCTGATGTCTTTGCAAATCTATATTACTCTCATTTGCAAACAGGTGGTTATAAAAATGAATTAAAAAAATTAGAAGAAGCAGGTATCCTAAAATTTGTTTTTACTTTTCCTAAACAATAATGATTTTTTCTTGGAATATTGACAGTTTTTCTTGCATATGATAAGATAAAGCTACCAACAGTAAGTCCTATATCAGTGCCATTATCGAGGTAAGTGTCATGTGTTGGCATCGCTGCTAGGCTATTGGTAACTTAGTATAATTAGACCAATCTCTTGATTGGTCTTTTTATTTTACCAAAAAAGAACCCACACCCTTACAGGCATAAGTCCTTTCAAATTTAACATTCTTGGTCTTACAATTAAGTCGCTCATATTAATCCTTCCTTTCGTTTTATCTATTAACATATATTAGTATATAAAAATAATAATTAAAGATAAAGTATAATCCTGTCCCATATAATGAACCCTGAATATAAATTAGCAAAAGCACTTAATTGTAGCATAGAGGATATTATAGATGTATCAGATTCTGACACATTAGAGAAATAATTTGTAAAAAAGTGCCTCTTTCCTTTTTCTCTTGCACATATGTTCTGCACAGAGTATAATGACCCTATAAATGAAAAAATCCGGTACTGACAATACCGGATTTCAAGTTACCTATCAACCAAGATGGCTGATAATAATCAACGATTTAGGATTTAATAAATCTTCTGTTTCTACTTGGTGCAATAGTACTAGACTTCCACGAATGGAATCTGAACTCCTTGCTGCCCACCAGCGTACTGATATAGAAGTGACTCTGGAAGGGATACAGAGTGATTTAGATATTATGAATGATGATAATTTGCGGAAGTAAGAAAGGAGAATTTTATCCTTTTACAGCAAGAAGACTCCGACCTCTAAGGTGGGAGATGAATTGCGTCTATACCTACTTGATAGAGCATCCTAATTAGATGAATGGATTATACCACGCATCCTGCATTTTGCATAGGGTGTATTTTTTATACCCTTTTTTCGAAAGGATGATTTTCATGGGAAAAGTTGGCACACGAAAACGCGGGAAGACCTCGCAGTATTATTTTCAACTGGTCAGTGTGGATGGGACAAGAAAATGGAAAACCGGTAGCGGATACCGAACAAAGGCAGAGGCTCAGGCAGCGACAAAGCAAAAAACTGTACTCTTATCAGTGAAGAATGGGACTTTCACAGTTTACGACATACTCATGCAACAATTCTTTATGAGGTAGGTGTTCCAAGTACACATTTTTATTTTATGTGTACGTGATGTGTACATAGGGTTTTTTAGGAAGTTCACAAGAAAACAAAAAAGGACTTCCACATAAAATGGAAGTCCTAAAACCCGCATAAATAAAGAGTTTTTCTTAGAATCTACCTGCCTTAGCAGCTTCTTCTACGCTTACAGCTACAGCTACTGTAGCTCCAACCATAGGGTTGTTACCCATTCCGATAAGACCCATCATCTCTACATGAGCTGGTACAGAAGAAGATCCTGCAAACTGTGCATCAGAGTGCATACGTCCCATTGTATCTGTCATACCATAGGAAGCTGGACCTGCTGCCATGTTATCTGGGTGAAGTGTACGTCCTGTACCACCACCAGAAGCTACGGAGAAGTATTTCTTACCTGCTTCTAATCTTTCTTTCTTATATGTTCCTGCTACTGGATGCTGGAAACGAGTTGGGTTTGTGGAGTTACCTGTGATAGAAACGTCAACGTTCTCTTTCCACATGATTGCAACACCTTCGCAAACATCGTTTGCACCATAACAGTTAACTTTTGCACGTAATCCATCAGAGTAAGATTTACGGAATACTTCTTTAACTGTGTTTGTGTATGGATCGTATTCTGTCTCAACAAATGTGAATCCGTTGATACGGGAAATGATCTGTGCAGCGTCTTTTCCAAGACCGTTTAAGATAACACGTAAAGGTTTCTGACGAACTTTATTAGCCTTTTCTGCGATACCGATAGCACCTTCTGCTGCTGCGAAAGATTCATGTCCTGCTAAGAAAGCAAAACATTCTGTATCTTCTTCAAGGAGCATTTTTCCAAGGTTACCATGTCCAAGACCTACTTTTCTGTTCTCTGCTACAGAACCAGGGATACAGAAAGCCTGAAGTCCTTCGCCGATTGCTGCTGCTGCTTCAGAAGCTTTTTTTGCACCTTTTTTAATTGCGATTGCTGCACCTACTGTATATGCCCAGCAAGCGTTTTCAAAGCAGATAGGCTGAATGCCTTTTACCATGCCGTATACATCAAGTCCTGCATCTTTTGTGATTTTCTCTGCTTCTTCTAAGGAAGCGATTCCATAGCTGCTTAATACGGAATTAATTTTATCAATTCTTCTTTCATATGATTCAAATAAAGCCATTCTTCTTACCTCCTTAATTAGTCAATTACCTTGTCTGTTCTAGGGTCGATAATCTTAGCGGCATCATCAACACGTCCGTACTGACCTACAGATTTTGCCCATGCTGTGTTAGGATCATCACCTTTTTTGATGAAGTCTGTCATTTTTCCAAGATTTACAAACTGGTAACCGATAATTAAGTCGTCTTCGTCCAGAGCGATTCCTGTTACATAGCCTTCTGCCATTTCAAGGTAACGAGGTCCTTTCTGGAGAGTTCCGTACATTGTACCTACCTGTGAACGAAGTCCTTTACCAAGGTCCTCAAGTCCTGCTCCAACCTGAAGTCCGTCTTCAGAGAATGCAGACTGGGAACGTCCGTAAACGATCTGTAAGAAAAGTTCACGCATAGCTGTATTAATAGCATCACATACAAGGTCAGTATTTAATGCTTCCATAACTGTCAGTCCTGGTAAAATTTCAGAAGCCATAGCTGCTGAATGTGTCATACCGGAACATCCGATTGTCTCAACTAATGCTTCCTGAATGATACCTTCTTTAACATTTAAAGTTAATTTGCAGGCACCCTGCTGTGGAGCACACCATCCAATACCGTGTGTAAAACCAGAGATATCTTTTACCTCTTTTGCTTTGACCCACTTTGCCTCTTCTGGAATTGGAGCTGCTCCGTGATGTACGCCCTGAGCCACTGGGCACATGTTCTGTACTTCTTGTGAGATAATCATGTTAGTACTCCTTTCGGTATAAATTGAGTTTTTCTAAAATAACTTACATTCCGTAAGTAATCCCTAAGTCAAGACGATTGCTTGTCTTCACAGTTTATTATTTTCTCACAAAAATTGCTTTTCGTCCATACCTTTTTTTAATTTTCGACATTTTTTTTGATATTTCTTTCACAATTCTTTGCGTTTTCTCGAATAAACTACTTTTTTATGCATTAGAACTATTCAAAAACAGGCAGGTATTATATAAATTTTACTTTAAATAAGAATCATACGAAGCTTTACAGGAAAAAATATATATGAAATTCAAGTCGAGCAGCCGCGAGACTTGGCGCGTGATTCTGGTCAGCGTAAGCTGACATATTCTTTACAGAATCACTGCGCATCCTCGCGGAGCGTTTATCTCAGTCGGAGATTGGACTCCCTCCCACTGAGACAAATTTGCTGTCACTCACCACCTGAAAGAGGTGGGAGTCTTCTCGACTGAGATAAAATTATTGGTCTGTTCCTTCACTTTCTATCTCATCACGATGAGCAGATGAGACATCTGTTTCAGAAGAACCTGTTGTTTGTTCTGTAGAGGGATCTGTAGAATTTTCATTTTTTTTCTGTTCGATTTTCTCAGCTTTTTGTTTTGCGTTCGCTTCTTTAAATATATTTTTCATTTTGATGACCGCTTCTTTTTCTGCATGATACCAGACAGTTTTACCATTCATATTTGTTATTGTAAAATATTCATCATAGATGACAAGTTTCATCGTATTGCCATGATGATAAAATGTATATTCCTTTCCGTTACCCATTTTCTTTGCTGCCTGTTTGCCCCATTTTTTCTTTGCTCTAGCTTCATTCGACTTCTTTTTATTCATCTGGTCAATATAGTTTGCAACAGAGAATGCAACTTCATTTTCATAACATTTTCCATCAGTATTTGTGATTAAAGGGGTATCTGCCATTCGGTGGAACAGCTTTGAGTTTGGATATCCATTCTTAAAGTGCAAAAATGCATCTCCGATCGCGGATGCATTATATGCATAATATACATTATTAGGCAAATCGGTAAATACGATATAGTTCCCGCCAAATATCATTATTTCATAAACAGCATTATCTTCATCATATAAAATATATTCATATCCCGGACCATATTTTTCTTTCACTTCTTCCGGTGTATATTTTGTTGTTTTGTCTGCTCTTAATGCGATTGATGTTGCAAGAGAAAAGACAGCTTCGTCTTCTACAAACTCACTTCCATTCATATTGTCAGCATAGCCTACTTCAAGTTTTACGAGATGATCTCTTGATATTTTTTCCAGATAATCGCTTGCCCTTTGTTCATCCTCAGTCATATCATTTTCAGCATCTACCTTTGATTTTAAGGATTTATTTTCTTTTTTTAACTTTTTGTTTTCCTTTTTCAGTTCCTTATAATAACTTGAAGAAAGTACCTTTTTCTTAGAAGCCTTACAGCCAGTAAGAGAGAGTACTAACACAATACTTAAAATAAGAACTGCATATATTTTTCTTCTCTCTGCTTTCATCATATCTTTTAGTATTCTTCTTTCTTCACTATTTCGTTTTTATTTTTATAAATGGAATGATCTGCAACATATCCTCTTACACTGGATAACGGATAAATGTTACTGCGTCGTCCTACAATTGTTCCTGGATTTAAAATGGAACCACATCCAACCTCTACATAATCTCCAAGGATTGCTCCAATTTTTTTCATATGTGTTTCAATCTTTGTATCGTCTAAATGAATTTCTACTAACTTTTTATCAGACTTCACATTAGAAGTGATAGAACCAGCTCCCATATGTGATTTATAACCAAGAATAGAATCACCAACATAATTATAATGAGGAACCTGTACTTTATCAAATAAAATAACATTTTTAAGCTCTGTAGAATTACCGACAACTGCCCCTTCTCCTACGATAGCATTGCCTCTGATGAAAGCACAATGACGAACTTCTGCTTCCGGTCCAATAATTGCAGGGCCGTTAATGTATGCAGTTGGCACAACGGTTGCTGTTTTTGCTACCCAGACATGCTCCTTGATCTCGTCATACTCGTCTTTTGGAAGAATCATCCCCACTTCCATGATAAAATCATGAATCTTCGGAAGTATTTCCCAAGGATATGTGTTCTCCTCAAATAATACTGTTGCAATTGTTCTGTTAAAATCCTGAAATAATACCTTATTCTCTAATCGTTTCATTTCTTTTCCTGGCTGTATCAGCCTTCTCCTTTCTAAATTAATCCTCTCCATATAAAATAAATAAATCTAAACAACTACATAATAACAAATGCAGTAAATCAAATCAATCCCACATGAAATTTACTTTTATAAATTTATGATGGAGGGTTTGTATCTATAAATTCTAATTTCCAGTTATATCTTTTCGTTTTTTCATCCTTTTCATAATAAAAATAAGCGGAAAATTTATTCCCTCTTTTACTTACACAGCCACGAAATCCTACTTTTCCATGTTCTAATAAAATTTTTACCATTTCATAGGATACTTTTTTACCAAGAGACGTGACAAAGCGATCATCTTTCCAAATGGCAAATTTACAACCTTTTTTCCAAGCAGAACATCCAAAGGCTCTGGCCGTTTCTACTACCGGCGCACCACACTCAGGACAAATACCAACTGGTTCTGTATGGAGAGGTTCGAGTATAACAGGACCTCCAAAGACAGTATCATTTTTTATTTTATCGACAGATTCTATAACGAACTGCTTTATCATCGAAAGGAAGTCGTCTTTTGTGAACTTCTTTTTTTCGATATCTGACAATGTTTTTTCCAGTCGTCCTGTGTATTCTAAATCAAAAAGTTCTCTTGCCGGAAAAGTTTCTACTAACATTTTTCCTAAATCTGTACAAGTCAGACTCTTTCCTTTTGCCTTAATATAGCCGGCATCTTTCAACTTTTTAATTGTCTCCGCACGTGTTGCTGGGGTTCCAATACTGAATCCACTTAAAATTGCCATCATCATCTGTTCTTCTTCTTTTTCTTCATATTTTTTTCCACAGGTTTCCATGACTTTAAGCAATGTTTTTTCCGTATGTGGCTTCGGTGGTTTTCTTTCGACTTCATTAATTTCAGACTTTATTAACGGTAAAATGTTTCCTTTTTGAACTGGTGGCAGAATTGTTTCTTTCGCATCAATTCCTTCAATTAATTTCCATCCGAGTTCTAATTGTACTTTGCCTTTTGCAACGAATTCTCCGGGTATATCGGTCTCCTGCATCTTAATATGCAAAACAGTGTCTTCTGCTACCGCAATTGGCATAAACTGCGCTAAAAATCGATTTTTTACTGCTTCATATACAATTCTTTCTGATTCAGTTAGCTTTCCTGGCTGCATATATGTAGGAATAATAGCAGAATGGCTCTCTACTTTCTTGCTGTCAAAAATACGCTTTGTACTTTTAAACTGTATCATTTCTTCATACGGACAATTTTTCTTATGGATATTTAATACTTTTGCTGTTTTTTCTTTTAAACTCTCATCAAGAACAACACTGGCTGTTCTTGGATAAGTAATAAACTTTTTCTCATATAGCTGTTGTGCTGTTTTTAAGACCTTATCCGAAGTCCATCCTTTATATTTTGATGTCACATATCCCTGTAATCCGGATAGATTAAAAAGATAGGGAGGATATTCATTTTTCTTTGTTATCTTTTTAGAGACAACTTCTCCATTTCTGCCATGAATTTTTTCCTGAATTTCCTTTAATTCTTCTGGATTATCAAACTTCTCATTTCCTTTTACATAATAAATGCTATCAAAATCTTTCTTTTCTTCTGTCTGAAAGATTCCTTTTAATTTGTAGTACTTTGTGACTTTAAAATCGGCAATTTCTTTATCTCTATCATAAATAATCTTCAAGGTCGGCATTAAGACTCTTCCAACATTTAGAAGACGGATATTTTGTTTGTTTCGATATTTCAAAGTGGCAACGGATGTCAGATTAATTCCAATAAGCCAATCCGCAATCTGCCTGCCAAATCCTGCATCCTGCAAGGACTTCATTTCCTCATTCGATTTTAGATTATTCAGTCCTCTGTTTACCTCTTCCGCCGTCCATTCATTTAATAAAATTCGTTCTACTGGTTTTTGTGGAGAAATGTAATTGATAATTTCATCTGCAATAATCTGTCCTTCCCTGTCATCATCCGTCGCAGAAATAATTCCCTCTACATCTTTCCGTTCCATAAGATTTTTTATTGTATTCATCTGCTGAACAACACCGCTGTCCGGTTTTTCTTTATTCTTTCCGTCTGATTTTATTTTATATAAAAACTTCTCCGGAATATATGGAAACTTTTCAATCTTCCAACTGCGCATTTCCGGGTCATAATCTCTGGCATCATAAAGCTGTAAAAGATGACCAAATGCCCAGGTAATTACATAATATTCACCTTCAAAATATCCATTTTTCCGGGAAGAAGCGGTGGCATCTGCAATATTTTTTGCCACAGACGGTTTCTCCGCTATTATTAACTTTTTCATCTGATTCCCTCTTTCTGGATTAAAAATACAACGGAAACTACTATATCATAATTTTTTTATTCTGTGAACCTTAGAGAATTATCCCCTTTTCTCCTTTTTTAAAAAATGCTATACTATTATTAATGATCTTACCCTATGATCAAGTACATTAAATTAGGAGGAATGACTATGACACCAAAACAGAAAGCTTGGGCAATACAGGCAGAACATGTGATAAAACAGATGGAACGTAGACACTTTAATGCTTACTATTGTTCTACAAAGGAAGAGGCTTTATCAAAGGCACTCTCCATCATTGAAAAAGGGTCTGTAATTGCCAGCGGCGGTTCCGCTACAATAGAAGAAGTAGGACTGCTTAATTACATAAAAACCCATTCAGAAGAATATACTTTTATTGACCGCAGTATTGCAAAAAATGAGGAAGAAAAAAGACAGATTCACGCAAAAGCAATTCTGTCTGATTATTATCTTATGAGTACAAATGCATTCACCATGGATGGACAGCTTGTCAATATTGATGGAAACGGCAATCGCGTCAGCGCACTTTGCTATGGACCAAAACATGTAGTAATTATTACTGGTATGAACAAACTGACACCATCTGTAGAAGATGCATATAAACGAATCCGTCAGGATGCCTGTCCTCCAAACTGTGTACGTCTTGGACTTCCAACTCCATGCAGCAAAACTGGTGTTTGTGGCGACTGTATGTCTGCTTCTTCTATCTGTGACTTATTTGTCACTACAAGAATGTCACGCTATCCTGACAGAATCCATATCATTATGGTTGGAGAAGAATTAGGTTATTAAAATTCTTTTTTCTTTGAAAAGTTTTTTGCGAGGGTGTGAATCAGTTTATCAAAATCAAGCGGTTTTGCAATATATTCATTCATTCCGGCTTTTTTGGCTGCAATCACATCCTCATTAAATACATTTGCCGTTATCGCAATGATCGGGACGGTTTTTGCATCTTTTCTTTTTAATTTTCGAATCTCCTGCGTTGCCGTAAGCCCATCCATAACCGACATCATCACATCCATTAATACCGCATCAAAATAATTTTCCGAAGACTGTTTAAAGCATTCCAACGCTTCTAAACCATTTTTTGCAACAGAAACTTTTCCACCTGCATCCTCTAAAATATACTGTGCCACCTCAAGATTCAGCTTGTTATCTTCTACCAGAAGAATTCTCATTCCTTCGATCGTAACTTCTTCTGTATCTTCTTTTTCTATACAAACGGTATCTAACTTCACAGGAAGAGTAATAATAAAGGTCGTTCCCTCTCCCTTTACTGTATGAAGAGTAATACTTCCTTTCATCTTACTTATAAGATTTTTAACAATGGACATACCAAGCCCTGTCCCTCGATAGCTGGAACGATTTTCAGCATCTTCCTGCGCAAATGGTTCAAAAATATGCTCTGCAAACTCTTTACTCATACCGATTCCGGTATCTGAAATAATAAATTCAAAATGCACATCTTCTTCATCACAGGATACTTCTTTTACGGAAAAAGTAATGATTCCCCCTGCATCTGTATATTTTATTGCATTACTTATAATATTAACTAAAATGGAACGCACATAATTTGGACTTCCGCATACATAAGGGTGAATAATCTCATTATCTACATGCTGTTCTAATTTTACGCCCTTTTCAGAAGCAATAATTCGCTGAACAGCCAATGTACTATCTACTAAGCTTGCAATATCAAATGGCTCTTCTATAAGCTGAATATCACCGGTTTCAAGCTTGGACATATCTAATATATCATTCGTAATCGATAAAAGCTGATCCGCTGCTCCTCTCATTTTAGAAAAACATAAATCAATCTTTTCCGGATCTTCAAGATGTGACTGTGCAATATCTAACATACCCATCATTCCATTAATAGGTGTTCGAATATCATGAGACATCCTTGATAAAAACTCTGACTTTGCCCGAACTGCCATTTCCGCATCCTCTGTCTTTTTCCTAAGAAGACGTTCCTGATTATGGATGAACATAAGTAAAATTGTGATCGTTAATGCCGCATTAGCCCATGGTAGATTATCAAAAAAACATTGCAGGATACTTCCGATAAAAAATGGAACAATATAGTAAATAGATTCCCATAAAATCTTTCTTTTTTCTAAATCCTTTTCAGTGCAAAGTCTCCATCCACTTAATATGATAGAAACTACATTATAGACATTCGCCAGTATTAAAATCACAGAAAAGCTATATATCTCTCTTTTCCAATAAGATATAATTAAAAGTATCACCAGCAAATCAATCGGTATATATAGCAAAAACAGAGAACACCGATTTTTAAACACATCCGAACCATACATATTCTCACTGTAATAAAAAAGAAAAAAGGAAATAAAGGCTATTGAAATAAGAAAAACCGCATCTAACACATACAAAATCGCCGGTCCGGCAATATATTTTAACAACATCCCAAAAGCATCTGAAAGATCACAGACACAAACAGCAAGCAGTAAACGAAAAATCCACCTCTCGGCCTTTCCAAACCCTGGTGTTCTGCTAAGCACATATACCAGAATATTATTGATCAGCATCATTAAAAAAACTGTGTATATATAGTTTATTTTAAATACTTCCATTTCGATTACCTCATTTTGAAAAACACTTTTTTACAATTTATAATAACATATAATAATACAAATTTCTATATAAAATATTTTTTTACTTTCTCTTATAATTTATTTAAATACTAATTTATAGATTTCGTATAGACGAAAAAAGAAACAATACCATATCCCATCTGCTCTGTAGTCGTTGTGTTTAAAATACTCGTTCGCATCTTAAACACACTCCGAAGCCGCATCTGGGATATGGTATTGTTTCTTTTTTCTGACTATCTAAATCTACAGTTGGCGAGAATGGGGGATTCTCCAGAAAGATATGGCTTTCCAGGAAATCAAATTCCAAGAAACTGACATTTATATAAGGAGTTTTATTTTTTCTGTCGGTATCCCTTACTATTTTCTTATGGCGAAACCGTTCTCTGATTAAAAACCATAGACTTCTGGGCAATCCCCTCTCCATTCAAAATTAAAATACTAATTTCCATCTGGAGCCAAAGAACAGAAAACCAGAAATAGAATATAGAAGAAAATATGATGTCGGAGCAAGTAAAAATGCCGAACAGGCATTTTCTGCGCCGCGACTATCTTCACATTTTCTTCTATATTCTATTTCTGGTTTTCGTTTCTTTAGTCCATCAAATTAGTATTTTATACTCTCATAAATTGGGTATTTCTCTGTAAGAGACTTAACGATTGCTTCTGCTTCCTCAAGTTTACGGTCAATAATAGTAAGCTTGATTGCTTCTGCTATCTGTACCATATCTTCTTCTTTTAATCCTCTAGATGTAACAGCAGGGGTTCCAAGACGAAGACCACTTGTTACAAATGGAGACTGTGGATCATTCGGTACTGTATTTTTATTACATGTAATGTGTACAGAATCTAATAATTTTTCCATGTCTTTTCCTGTAAGGCCCATCTTACGAAGGTCTACAAGCATCAGATGGTTATCTGTTCCGCCAGATACAATATCAAATCCTCTTTCAATTAATGCATCTGCCAATACAGAAGCATTCTTTACGATTTGTTTCTGATATTCTTTAAATTCTGGTGTTAATGCTTCTTTTAAGCATACAGCTTTAGCTGCGATTACATGCATTAAAGGACCACCCTGGATTCCTGGGAAGATAGCTTTATTGAAGTTGTATTTTTTATTTACCTCATCGCTTGATAAAATCATACCACCTCTTGGCCCACGAAGTGTCTTATGAGTTGTTGTTGTTGTAACGTGTGCGTATGGGATTGGGCTCTCATGAAGACCTGCAGCTACTAAACCTGCGATATGAGCCATATCTACCATTAATACTGCTCCAACTTCATCTGCAATTTCACGCATTCTCTTAAAATCAATCTTTCTTGCATAGGCGCTTGCACCAGCAATGATCATCTTTGGATGACACTCTAAAGCGATTTCTCTTACTTTATCGTAATCGATCACTCCTTCATCATTCACACCATAAGGTACACAATGATAGTTCTTACCAGACATATTTACAGGGCTTCCATGTGTTAAATGTCCGCCATGATCAAGGTTCATTCCCATGTAAGTATCTCCCAGATTCATTACTGCAAAGAATACTGCCATGTTGGCCTGTGCGCCGGAATGAGGCTGGATATTAACATACTCACATCCAAACAATTCTTTTGCTCTCTCGATTGCCAGATTCTCTACAACATCAACATACTGACATCCACCATAATAACGTTTTCCAGGATATCCTTCTGCATATTTATTTGTAAGATGACTTCCCATTGCTGCCATAACTGCTTCGGATACTAAGTTCTCTGAAGCGATCAACTCCAAATTATTTCTCTGTCTTCCGAGTTCATCTTCCATCGCTTTTGCAACTTCCGGATCAAAATCCTTCACATAGTCAAAACTAAACATATTTTCTTCCTCCGTATTCTATACTGAATTTTCTAAAATAGATTTGCATATCGAGATTATAGCATACTGATAAAATACAAGCAATCATTAAATACTGTAATATTACAGCACTTGAATGACTTCCCGTACATTTGATACACCAATTACCTGTATCTTCTTACAAATATTATTACTGAGTACTTCTGCATTTGTCTTTGGCATGATGCATCTTGTAAATCCCATTTTGACGGCTTCAGCCAGTCTTTGTTCAACATGACTGACACCGCGTACTTCTCCGGTAAGCCCTACTTCCCCAAAAATTAATGTTCCTTCATGAACTGGGAGATTACGATAACTCGATACAACTGCACAGATAATTCCAAGATCGATTGCCGGTTCACCAAGCTTCATTCCTCCAGCAAGGTTTACGTAGGCATCACAGCCACCAAGCTGCATACCAGCCTTCTTTTCAAGAACAGCCAATAAAAGATTCACTCTATTAAAGTCAATTCCTACGGTGGTACGTCTTGGCATATTAAAACTTGTAGGGGAAACTAACGCCTGAATTTCAATAAGTAATGGTCTTGTCCCTTCCATCGAACATACAACAACGGATCCGGAAGCATCCGTTGGTCTTCCGTCAAGCATTACTTTTGATGGATTCTCTACTTCCACAAGCCCCTGTTCCTTCATTTCAAATACACCAATTTCATTTGTTGAGCCAAATCGATTCTTCACTCCTCGAAGAATTCGGTAAATTGCAGTCTGATCTCCCTCAAAATACAATACCGTATCTACCATATGCTCTAATGTTTTTGGTCCTGCTACTACGCCTTCTTTTGTCACGTGACCTACTAAAAATACAGCAATCCCTTCTACTTTTGCAAGCTGCATTAATACAGAGGTAACCTCTCTTACCTGACTGACACTGCCCGCTGCGGAAGTAATCTCCTCGCTGTACATTGTCTGAACAGAGTCCACTACAACCATATCTGGTTTTGCCTCTCTTACAGCTTCTGCGGCTGCATTGATATCTGTTTCGCAAAGTAGAAAAACATTCTCTTTAAAGCCACCAAGACGCTGTGCCCTCATTTTAATCTGTTTTAAAGATTCTTCGCCGGATACATAAACAACTTTTTTTCCACTGTTCGCCTGATAACGACAAATTTGTAATAGTAATGTTGACTTTCCAATACCGGGATCTCCTCCAACTAATGTAAGGGAACCTTTTACAATTCCACCACCAAGAACCCTGTCAAGTTCCGGAATACCAGAGCTTGACCTGTCTTCTTCTTCCATGGAAACTTCAAATAAACCGGTAAGCTGCTGATGTGGCAGATTATTTCCTCTTTTTCCAACTCCCCTTGATACAGGATTAATCTTCTCCTCCGTCATTGTATTCCACTGATGACAGCCGGGACACTGTCCCATCCATTTCGGCGTTTCATAACCACATTCCTTGCAAAAAAATACGGTCTTTGCCTTTGCTTTTGCCATAAGTAATCCCTTTCTGTACTACAAGATCAAAAATTTTTAAATGTCTTTATTCATCAGATATCTTCTCGATAAAATTCAAGTCGAGCAGCCATCACTCACCACCTGAAAGAGGTGGGAGTCTTCTCGACTGAGATAAATAAAATAAGCTCGAAAAAACAATATTATTATATAAAGCATCTTCGCACAACACGAAGATGCTTTATATTATGATTATACTTTTTCGAACTTTTATACTTTTTCAATATGTATTATAACTTCACTACCTGAACTTTTGCAGTTTCTCCTGCATCCAGTTCAATACTAAAACTAATCTTTCCACCAAGACTTGATTTCAGCTTACCAATATTTGTGTCATTAACAAATACCTTATATTCCTTTTCTGGTTCTACTTCAAGTGTAATCTGAAGATCATCTGCTGCTTCTGTCTCAAATGCAATCTGACGTTCTGTTTCTTTATATCCATGCACTGCAGAACCTGGTACAGATTCGTACACAACACCACCATTCTTTTCTAAACGAGTGATTTCCTGAAATGTTTTTACTTTATATACATCGCCTTCGAATGAAAATTCGTCAAGCTTTGTCTTCTGTGTAAGACTGTAATCTCCAAAGCTTAAGCTTCCATTCTCCTCTGCTTTTAATAGTTCTTTTACATTAGCCATTATTATATCCTCCGTATTTGTATCTATAAAGCTACCATTATTATACAAGAAAGTAGGTAATTTTTCTACCAAAAACACATAATTATTAAAAACTTTTTTATTCTGTCTTTTTCTTCTTTCGCTCTTTCTGAATAACTGGCTTATCTTTTTCAATATCAAGAAGGATTTTATCATTATTTTTGATATGTCCTTCGAGGTATTCATCTGCAAGGAAATCTTCTAATTCATTCTGAATTGCTCGTCGTAATGGTCTTGCACCATATTGTGGATCATAGCCTTTTTCAAGAACATAATCTGCAACTTTATCAGAAAAATTCAATACAAAACCAGGATTCTTTGAAAGTCTGTCGGAAAGTTCTTTTAAAAGTAACTTTACAATTTCTTTTTGCTGTGGTTTTTCCAATGTATGGAAGACCATAATACCATCCACACGATTAATAAATTCTGGTTTAAATAACTGTTTTACTTCTTCCATCACCTGAGACTTCATTCGCTCGTGATCTTCCTTAGCACTTCTTTCTGTAATAAATCCAAGATTTTTCGGTGCCATGATTCGTTGTGCACCTGCATTAGAGGTCATAATGATCACTGTATTTTTGAAGTCTACTTTTCTGCCGTTTGAATCGGTAATCTGTCCATCATCAAGTACCTGCAGAAGGATATTAAATACATCTCCATGTGCTTTTTCAATCTCATCAAACAAAAGAACGCTGTACGGATGGCGTCGTACCTGTTCGGAAAGCTGTCCACCTTCTTCGTATCCTACATATCCTGGAGGAGAACCAATTAATTTAGATACACTGTGTTTCTCCATATACTCAGACATATCTACACGAATCATTGCATTTTCATCACCAAAGAGTGCTTCTGCAAGTGCCTTAGACAATTCTGTTTTACCTACTCCAGTAGGTCCTAAGAACATAAAGGAACCGATCGGTCTCTTTGGATCCTTTAAACCGACACGACCTCGCTTAATTGCCTTTGCAAGCATTGTTACAGCCTCATCCTGCCCAATGACTCTTTTTTTCAAAGTATCTTCCAACCCTAAAAGGCGCTGGGATTCACTCTGGCTAATCCGCGTCACCGGAATCTTTGTCCAGGAAGAAACAACTGCTGCCACATCATTCTCTGTAACAGTGATACGGCTTACGGACTTCTTTTCTTCCCATAATTCTCGTTCTTTTGCCAGTTTTGTTTCAATAGTTTTCTGCTTTGTATTATTCGTCTTTGCTTTACGCAGATTTCCCTCTGCGAGTGCCTCCTCCTTTCTCTTACCATATTTATCAAATTGTTCTTCTAATATCCTCATCTCATCAGACATTGTATAGAGACCAACTTTCTTCTTTGAAGCAGCTTCATCCATAACATCGATTGCTTTATCTGGAAGAAAACGGTCACTGATATATCGCTCGGATAATTCTACTGCTGCTTGAATTGCTCCTGCTGTATAATGTACCTGATGATGCTGTTCATATCTGTCTTTTAAACCATTTAAGATAGCAATTGCTTCTTCCTCAGATGGTTCTTCCACCGTAACCGGCTGAAAGCGCCGCTCAAAGGCAGCATCTTTTTCAATATATTTGCGGTATTCTTCACGAGTAGTTGCACCAATTAACTGAATCTCTCCTCTGGCAAGAAATGGTTTCATAATATTGGAAGCATCAATCGCACCTTCTGCTCCACCCGCTCCAATCATTGTATGAATCTCATCTACAAAAAGTAAGATGTCTCCTCTGGAGATTACTTCTTGAAGAAGTTTTTTAATTCTCTCTTCAAATTCACCTCGATATTTTGATCCCGCGATCATACCCGGAAGATCTAAAGTCATTACTTTCTTTTCCCAGAGCATTTCCGGCACTTCTCCCCGGATGATCCACTGTGCGAGTCCCTCTACAATTGCCGTTTTACCAACGCCTGGCTCACCAACAAGACAGGGGCTGTTCTTTGTCCGTCTGCTTAAAATCTGTATGATTCGCTCGATTTCCTGTCTTCTTCCCACGATAGGGTCTAATCTTCCATCTTTCACTTTCTGCGTTAAATCTACACAGTATGAAGAAATCATCGAGTTCTTACGCTTATTCTTCTTAGGAGCTGTCAGAGATTGGTATTCTTTCTGTGCCCTTGTCA
Organism: Anaerobutyricum soehngenii; assembly: GCF_009697165.1. NCBI lineage: Bacteria > Bacillati > Bacillota > Clostridia > Lachnospirales > Lachnospiraceae > Anaerobutyricum > Anaerobutyricum soehngenii. The sequence continues at coordinate 24,275 of NZ_VULP01000008.1, forward strand.
TATCTATTCCAGTTGCTGTTAATACATCAATATAAATCTTCTTAACATTGATATTCATTCCCTTCATCAGACGAAGAGCAATACAATCTCTTTCTTTAATTAACGCCAGTAAAATATGTTCGGTTCCTATCTGCTTTGCATGAAGGCGAAGTGACTCCTCCTCACTGGTAGATAAAACATGCTCTGCCTTAGGACTATATCCAAGAAATGTCTGACTAGTATTATCTCCAAGTGCTGCCGACTCACCAAGAACTGCTTCTAAAAAGTTTTCATATGTAAGGCCATTCTCATAAAGTACTCGCCCGGAAAGAGATTCCGGCTCTGATAAAAGTCCTAAAACAAGATGCTCGGTCCCTATATATTTTTGATGGCATGAAGCAGCATCCTGTGCCGCTCTTTCTAATACCCGGGAAGCATAGTTATTATATTCTGTTCTCATTCTATCCTCGCTTTCTATTCTTCCTCTTCTATTACAAGAAATGTATCATACATTTCTTCAATTAACTGTTTCATCTCATCCTTTGTAATCTCCTTACAGATTGCCTGTGCTACGATCATCTGCATATATTCATTCACCTTTGTCATTTCTTCTGCTTTATTACTAATCTGTACAGAAATGACTGCTCCGCGTCTTCTGTCAAGCTTCAGATAGCCTTCCTGCCGAAGCATAGCATATGCCTTATTCACCGTATGCATATTCACACCAAGTTCTCCTGCCAGACAACGTACAGAAGGAAGGGAATCTCCATCCCTTAACTGTTCCTGTGCAATTTGCATAACGATTTGGTTGCGAAGCTGTATGTAGATTGCTTCAGGGCTGTTAAAATCAAGTTCTATTCTCATATTTATCATCCCATTCTTTTAAAGATATCTTCTGTGTTATATAGACTATATCATGTGGCTCAAAAAATCAAGTCTATAAAGAAAAAAACGTATAAAATGTATTCTTATCTTACGGTAAACACACTTTATACGTTTCTTTTATTAATGCTCATCAGCAAGAAGCTGGCAATACAGAATATCCAGTGCTTCTTTTACTGCACTGTAACGGACACCCTGACGATCTCCTCCATAAAAACAACGCTTTACAATCGTACATCCCTTTACATAACAACCGATATAAACCAATCCTACCGGTTTTTCTTCTGTTCCCCCTCCGGGTCCGGCAATCCCCGTTGTAACAATAGCGGCATCTGCATTTGCCGCTTTCGCAGCGCCTTCTGCCATTTCTAATGCCGTCTGCCTTGATACTGCACCATACATTTTGAGTGTTTCTTCTTTTACACCAAGCAATTTATGTTTGGCTTCATTAGAATACGTAATGTAGCTCTCCTTAAAAACTTCTGAAATTCCATCGGCATTTACAAGGGTACCTGCCACGAGACCACCCGTACAAGATTCAGCAGCTGTTACTGTCATCTTCTTGTGAAGCAAAATACGTGTAATCTTTTTTTCAATTGGTTCTTCTGCCATAATCCGATTGGAACTCATTATTTTTCATTGCCTCCCTCTTTCAGTACATCGATATTCTTTGCCAGATAATCTACGAGAGAAACAATCGTAAGAATTAATGCAATGTATACAAGAATCTGTTCAACAATATGTATACCACCAGCATAGGCTGGGAAATTCTCACCAAGATTCAGCATGAGCAAAATGATAGCAAACATCTGGAAATTTGTCTTAAACTTTCCCCAATAACTTGCAGCAATAACAACACCGTTGTCACTTGCTACTAAACGGAAACCACTAATGACAAACTCTCTAGCAATAATTACGATAACGATCCATGCGGCAATCTTATTTTGTGCAACTAAACAGATAAATGCAGAAGAAACAAGCATTTTATCTGCTAATGGATCCATGAACTTTCCAAAATTCGTTACAAGATTATACTTTCTTGCAATATGTCCATCTAAAAAGTCTGTAAGACTTGCTGCGCAAAAAAGAACGGTTGCAATCCACTTTGAACCAGCTACAAAATCTGTTAATAAAAAGAATACAAAGAATGGAATCATAATGATTCTCACAATTGTAAGCTTATTCGGTAAATTCATCGGCATAAATAACATCTCCCATCAAATCATATTCATTAGCTCCTGTAATCCGAACAGGAACTATGTCACCGGAAATTAATTCTTCCTCTGCACGAACAAATACATTTCCGTCTACCTTTGGCGCATCCATATAGGTTCTTCCAATATAAATGTCATCCTCATATAAGTAGCCTTCTATTAAAACGGACATCTCCTGACCGATTCGACGTTCTTCTTTTTCAGCAGAAATCTCCTGCTGCAATGCCATAATCTCATCTCTTCGGCTTTCTTTTATATCTTCCGGAATCTGCCCATCCATCTCGGCAGCCTTTGTTCCTTCTTCTGCGGAATAAGGGAATACACCCAGACGGTCAAATTCCATCTTGTCTACAAAATCTACCATATTATTAAATTCTTCCTCTGTTTCACCAGGGAAACCGGTAATTAATGTAGTACGGAGAACAATGTCCGGAATTTCTTTTCTTAACTTCTCCACAAGAGAAATTAATTCTGCTCGATTCGTTCTTCTGCCCATACGCTTTAATATTGTATCTTCACTATGCTGAATTGGGATATCCAGATAATGACAAACTTTTTTTTCTTTTTTCATGACAGCGATAAGCTCGTCTGTAATTTCTTCCGGATAACAGTATAAAATACGAATCCATTCAATACCTTCAATCTCGCAAAGCTTTGTAAGCAGTTCCGGCAACGCCTTTTTTCCATAGCAGTCCATGCCGTATACTGTTGTTTCCTGTGCGATGAGAATCAGCTCTTTGACACCGCTTGACGCAAGATTCTTTGCTTCCTGTAATAAGTCTTCCATAGGGAAACTACGATACTGTCCTCGAATGTATGGAATAATACAATAAGTACAGCGTTTATTACACCCTTCTGCAATCTTTAAATATGCTGTATAACCTCCGGTTGTTACTACTCTCTTATCTGCAAGGGAATCAGGGAGCAGGTCAATAGAAGGGCAGCAATTTATGAAAGATTTTTCTTGTGTTACTGCTTCTTCCGAAGATACCTCCTGTAAACTTTCTGTTCTATCAAGAATTTCATCTAAAATAGAAACAATTTCTGTATAGCCAGTGGTTCCGATCACCGCATCAACTTCAGGAATCTCCTGTTGAATCTCATCCTGATAACGCTGCGCCATACAACCAGTAACGATTAAAGCCCTGAGGTCACCCTTCTTTTTCCATTCAGCCATCTCAAGGATTGTTTCTATACTCTCTTCCTTTGCATCATGAATAAAACAGCAGGTATTCACTACAATCGCATCTGCCTCCGATTCTTCCTGAGCAACGCGATATCCCGCTTCATTCAAAAGTCCAAGCATTTTTTCACTGTCTACAAGATTTTTGTCACATCCTAATGATACAAATAATACATTTTTCATCGGTTATTCATCCTTAATGCTGCTTCTACACAGTTATTCATTAACATGGCGATCGTCATTGGTCCTACCCCACCTGGAACTGGTGTGATTGCAGAAACTTTATCTGCCACTTTATCATAATCAACATCACCACAAAGTTTATTTTCTGCATTTCTGTGGATTCCCACATCAATAACAACTGCTCCATCTTTTACATAGCTCTCATCAAAAAACTTTGGTTTTCCAATAGCTGCTACTAAAATATCTGCTCTCTGACATACTTCTTTTAAATCCTTTGTATGAGAATGACAGATCGTTACAGTTCCATTTTCTCTTAAAAGGAGCATCGCCATCGGTTTTCCAACAATGTTGCTTCGTCCAACAACTACACAGTCTTTTCCGTCAATAGAAATTCCGGAACGCTTTAATAACTGAATAATTCCGGCAGGAGTACAAGATACAAAGCCCGGTTCTCCTGTTGATAAAGCTCCTACACTCTGTGGATGAAATCCATCAACATCCTTTGCAGGAGAGATTGACTGGATAATTTCTTTTTCATCCATATGAGCTGGGACAGGCAGCTGGACAAGAATACCATTGACATGATCATCCTTATTCAGTCTGTCAATTAAGGCAAGCAGTTCTTCTTGTGTTGTTTCTTCTGGAAGTTCATATGCCTGTGATTCAATTCCAATATAAGCGCATGCTTTCTTTTTATTATTCACATATACGCTTGAAGCCGGATCATTTCCTACTTGAATTACAGCTAAACATACAGAAACGCCTTCCTCTTTTAACTGCTTTACCTGTTCTTTTAATTCCTCTTTAATATCAGAAGATATCTTTTTTCCATCAATTCTTAAAGACATGGTATTTCCTCTTTCTTATTCAATATTTTTAATATGTGTATTTCAGAACGCATCAGCATTCCTGCTTTAAACAGCCATAAGATATTTTATAATACAACACTTTTTCCATTTCGTAAAGTCCTGACCGATAAGTCTTTATATATCTTTATAAATATTCCTCAAAATATGCCTCTAATTGTTCTGAAGACATCAGAACTTTACGTGGCTTTGTTCCTTCTTCCGGTCCTACGATTCCAGCATCTGCAAGCTGATCAACAATCCTTGCTGCCCTGTTAAATCCCACCTTAAACATCCTCTGAATCATACCAATAGAAGCTTTATCTTTTTCAATAACAAAACGGGCTGCTGCCTCAAAATATTCATCTTTTTCCTGTGAAATAGCTGCACTGTTTAATTTACTTTCGATTTTTTCAGTAACTTCTGTATCATACACTGCAACATCTTCGTTCTCTTTTAAGAACTCTACTACATCACTAATTTCACTATCTGAAATAAATGCCCCCTGTACACGTACTGGTTTAGAATATCCAGCCGGATAAAATAACATGTCTCCTTTTCCAAGAAGCTTCTCTGCACCGTTCATATCAATGATGGTACGGCTGTCTACACCAGATGAAACAGAAAAGGCGATTCTTGACGGTACATTTGCCTTGATCAGACCAGTAATAACATTAACAGATGGTCTTTGCGTTGCAATCACCAGATGAATTCCTGCTGCCCTTGCAAGCTGTGATAAACGTACAATCGCATCTTCCACCTCGCCAGGCGCAACCATCATAAGGTCAGCAAGCTCATCAATAATAATAACGATCTGTGGCATTTTCTTAATTGTTTCTGGATCAATCTCCCCTGATTTCTGAAGTTCTTTTACCTTTTTATTATATCCTTCAATATTTCTAACACCGGTTTCTGTAAACTTTTTATAACGGTTCGTCATCTCTGCTACCGCCCAGTTCAGCGCACCAGATGCTTTTTTCGGATCTGTCACGACTGGAATCAAAAGATGCGGAATACCATTATAAATACTAAGTTCCACCATCTTAGGATCAACCATAATAAGTTTTACCTCTTCTGGAGAAGCCTTGTACAAAATACTCATGATCAAAGTATTAATACAGACCGACTTACCGGAACCGGTTGCTCCGGCAATCAATAAATGCGGCATCTTTGCAAGATCTGTAACAACGGTTTTTCCACCGATATCTTTTCCTACAGCAAATGCAAGTCTGGACTTAAAATTTTTAAAAGTACTGCTTTCTATCAGATCACGAAAATGTACTGTCTGATTGTGCTTGTTTGGGATTTCAATTCCTATCGCTGCTTTTCCGGGAATTGGTGCTTCAATTCGAATATCTGAAGCAGCCAGGTTCAGCTTAATATCATCCGTAAGTGAAAGAATCTTGCTTACCTTCGTTCCCTGCTCAGGAAACATCTCATACCTTGTTACAGACGGGCCACAGCTAATGTCTGTAATCGTTACATTAACCCCAAAGCTTTCCAAAGTCTGCTGAAGCTTCAATGCAGTTTCTTTTAAATACTGTTCATATCCGGAAGATTGTGTCTGTTGTTCTTTTATAAGAAGAGTAACCGGTGGAAAAATGTAATCCTTTCCTTCTGCCTTTTTTCTATCAGGGACAGCAGCTTCTTTTGCTTTAATTTCTTTAACTACTGTTTCATTAGATATAATCTCGTTATCCTTAGCTTCACTTTCTATCACTTCATTATCTGAAATATTTGAAATTTCACTGGCATTTTCTTCATTATCTGCCGCTTCATTATTTATATCTACAACTTCATTGGTCATAGCTGCTACATTGGCTGTCTCACTATCTATAAGCTTACATTCCGTTGTCTCCTTATCTTTTTCTTTATCTTTTTCCTCATCATTGATTCTTTCAGCCTCTATCGTTGATTGCGAGAAATCAGGGAGATTTACTGAAATATCTTCTTCTAAAATCGCATCTGCTTCTGATACAATATTCTCAACAGATTCTTTGACAGAAGTTTTTAATCCACTTATCTTGATTTCTTCCGGCAAAGAGGTATGAAATCCTCCCTTTGCTTTATGAGGTGCTTCATATACGTCCTCTTCTTTTTCTTTTTGATTCGTTTCTTCTTCAAAGGAGGATGCAGATTCTTTTATTTCGTCAGGGAATGTAAATGCACTGAAATCCAGCTTACCCTGAAACGGTTCTGTCTTCCCATCTTCTTCTGTAAAAGGATAGATTCTTGGATGAAGTTCTTTTACACAATCTTTTCGTTTCACTTCATCAGAGGACGTAAATAATGGAACATTTACTTTTAAATCCTGTAAGTTCTTTACTGATTCTGTCTTATCTGTTTTTTCCCGGGCACTTTCTTTCTGCGATCTACGTTCTTCTAATTCCTTTACTTTTTCCTCGCATTGTTCCGTTCTGCGCTTCTCCGTTGTTTTCTTTTTACCATTTTTCATCTTTAAAAATGACTTTGTTCTATCTGGAGTTTCTTCTTCATCAAGATTAATCAAAATATCTTCTGTAGCAGCAACTTCCCTCTCCAGTTGTTTTTGCTGAGCAGCTTTTTTCCATTCTTCTCTTGATGTTTTCATGTCTTTTACAATCTTTTTGAAAAAAGACACAAAAGAACGCTGTGTGAGCAAAATACAGGATAACAGGAAAATGCAAAAGAGAATTACCATAGCTCCTGCCGTCCCAAAGCCTTCTTTTAACAATAGGGCGATTCCACCACCGATAATTCCTCCTGTCACATGATTATTGATTGCCAGTGAAAATAAATCATGTACTGTTATGGAAGCACCTTTATACAACAACTGAGAAAGTGCAGACACTTCCATCAAAATGATAAAACCTGCGCCACACTTTTTCATCGCCAGTGTACTATAATCATTTGCAATTAAAATGGTTACGCCAAGGAAAAAGAATACCGGCATAACAAACTGCGCACAACCAAAAATACCAAAAAAGAAACTTGCAAGCCACTTTCCGATCATCCCACAATGACCAAAATTACTAAACATCATCAGAACAACTAATCCGAATGAAACAACAAGCGTTATCTCATTGCTCATAGGAATACCCTCATCTCTTTGCGTATAGTTTCTTTGTGCACTGTTTTTTTGTGCACTGTTTTTTTGTGCCGTTCCTTTTTTTCTTCTTGTTGTGCTGCCCTTTGCGGTACTTTTCCTTGTCACATTACTGCCCGGTGCTGTTTTCTTTGTCGTTTTTCGTTTTGTTTTATTCTCGTTTGTTTTACTATTTGCCATATATAACACCTTTATATTCTAAGTTTGATATTTCTATCATCATATCACAAATACCCGAAGAAAAAAAGATGCGTTCTTAAAATAAATAACACTGTTTTTATCTTATTAATTTTTATAATTTCTTCTTTTCCTTCTTCTTTCTATCTCCTGATGCAGCCAGAAAAGTGCCTCGGAGATACCGCCAACCTCGTGAATCAATCCCTCTTTTACTGCCATTTCTCCTACAAGAATTGTTCCCAGATCTTTTACCATCATCCCCTGTCGCAGCATCATTCTTTCTATCCTGCTTTTTGTAACTCCGGTATGTGCTTCCACAAATTTAAGAATCCTGTCCTGAATTAATTTGAAATATTCAAAAGTCTGGGGTGCACCAATTATCGTTCCATTTAAACGTACTGGATGAAGGACCATTGTCGCCGTTGGTGCAATGAATGTTCGATCTGCCGCTACAGATAATGGTACACCAATAGAATGACTGTCACCAATAATTAGAGAAACGGTTGGTTTCTTTATAGATGCAATCATCTCTGCTACGGCTAGCCCACAAGAGCAATCCCCTCCTACGGTATTTATAAGGAAGAAAATTCCCTCTATTTCTTCACTATCCTGTGCTTTTGCCAAAATAGGAAGTAAATGTTCATACTTTGTCGTCTTTATTCGCTCTGATGACAGATTATGTCCTTCGATTTCACCAATAATTGACAAAAACAAAATATGATGTCCTGATATCCCATCTTCCAGTACGATTTCTCCAACTTCTAATAAATTATTTAACTGCTGATTCATGAGCTGCCTCCTGTATTTTTTTCTAGCATACCCATTTCAAGCAAAAAAACACCAGAGAACTCCATTACATTTCACTCTCCAGTGTTTTCTTTTTATTTAGAAACTTTATAAAACTTATGATTATTCTGAAACTGACTACTCACCTTCAAACAATTCCAGTTTTTAAAAGCGTCCATATGTGCATCATAATATTCTTTATCTAAAATCAATGCCTGGGAATATCCCTTCTCTATATCTCCTATCGCTTCCTCTACATGCGAAAACGTGATTGCCCGTCCTTTGTATTTATTTTCAAGATATTTTGCAAATCTTTCTTCACCGGCTCCAGCCGGTGCTGCAATTATTTTATTTTTGAGACTTCGCATATCAAGTAATCTGCTTTCTTTCGGAACCAATACACAAATATCTGATGTGTAAAATTCACTTCCAGAAAGAACTTCCTTTTCTCCGGTTTTTACGACTGTACTGCCAATAAAGCCATCAACAGATTGTTCTGAAAGACTTTGTTCTGAAGCAGAAATATCCATCGGAACAAACATATAAGTAAACGACTGTTCTTTTGAAAGCTTATCTAAAAATGTCACATACAAACCTTTTTCTGTGCCATCAACGTCTTTATAATAATATGGCGCATTGTTATCAACTACACCAATATAATAATCTACTTTCTTCTCCGTTTTCTTTTTTTGATTGCCAAATTGACATCCTGCAAGAATACATAAAAGTAACAACGTTATGATTCCCAGTGTAAATTGCTTTCTTTTTTGCATTCGGACCCTCCTGTTAATTTTAATGTACTCTCAAAGCCTCCACTACACTTGCTTTTGTGAGAAGATTATGAGAGTATATTTATAGTCCCAGCTCATGTCTGTAAATCTGTATTCTTTTTTCTATTTCATCTAATTCCTTATTGATTTCCTGAATACGTGCCTTTCCCTGTTCTACATCAATTGCTGTATCCTGCATAATTTTTGTAATATAACGGGGCAGATTTAAATTATAATCATTTTCCTGAATCATTGCTTTAGATACACACGAGCATAATCCGGGAATCGTTTTTCGCTCCATCCAGAGTGTCTGTAAGTTTTTTACCTGTTCTCTATTAAATTCTTCCACTTCAGAACAATCAAAAAACATCACATCATCTTCACTTCGATTCAACTTTAAAAACAAAAAGACTTCTGCCTGCCCATTTGAATGAAATATAGTATCTGGAAGTAACATCACCGTATCAAGACAATTTAATTCATCTACAAGATACTTGCGGATCTGTGCTTCTCTTCCTTCACGATATAACATTGCTCCCGGAAAGATGGCAGCTAGAGAACCATCTTTTTTCAGGCAGGACAATGCTGTTAACAAAAATGGAAATTCTCCCTTTGTTCCAGAATAAAACTGCTCTTTGCCAACCGAAATTTTTGGTGGCGATACATATTCACCTGCCTCTACGCCTTCTGGCATAAAAATTAAAATATGGTCAGCACCTTCCGGAAGTTCCTGTCTTGCCTTCCAATCTCTCTTCATGAAGAAATGTAAATCATTTAAGGGAATTCCTTTCATATAACAAAGAATAGTGAAAATATCAATATATTCTTCTTCCTTTGCATATCCGTAAATATCTGCCTCTTCTCCAGCATTTGTAATATAGGAAGCCAAAATTCCATACTGAAATTCAGGCAAAAGAAACTTCTTTTTTTCTGACACACTCTGCACATTGTTATTAAAAAAAATATTATATAATTCGCACAGTTCTTCTGATATATACGTATCCTTCTTTAATCTTGCAAATTCCGTAACTAAAAGAATAAATAAATTGGGATACTGACTCAACAATTCTTCTTTTGGATTCCAACCATTGATTTTTTTTAAAAACTTACGAAAAAATCTGGCATAACTTTTTTGTTTTTCCAAAGAATGTACTTTTTCAAGTTTTTTATAAAAAGAAAAGTCTGTCAATTGAAATTCTTTATTAAGCATGTGAAGAAAGGAAGAGGCTGATTCCATAAATTTTAAAAAAGAAGCTACCTGAAGCTTCCCTCGTATTGCCATTTTTACTAATTCACCTGGTTTGTATACATCTTCTAATAAGTCATCATGTTTTAAACAAAGATACTGATAAAATAAGAGGAACACACAACTATCTCTGTATTCCTCAAATGTCAGACCCGGATGACTTTCACTTAAAATCGACAAAAATTCATTATGTATCTGTTCTCTGTCCATCCGATTCCCCTTTTTATATTTTTTCTAAATAGTGCATCATTTCTTCTGTCAAAATTGCTTCTTCTAAACGCATTTTTTCCATGAGCAATACTTCTTTTCTCTTCTGATAATAATACAGCTTACCAATGGACATCTGCGTTGACAAATTCGGGCACTCGATCATCAGCTGACGAATCATATGAACTGACAATACTTTGACAGAAGAATTCCCCTGAATAGCAATCATTCTCTGTCTTTTTATTTCAGGATGCTCATTAAAATACCACGCAAAATAATAAGGATCCATAATTCCATTCTGAAACTCTATAGAGACAAAATTTGATGGAATAATTTTCCCTTCATGCTGCTTTTCTAATACAGCAGCGCGGTGGAAGGAGGTCAGCCCTATTACAATACTGTGTTCTTTTGCCAGATTCAGATTCTTAGTCTTTTTTCTATCAACCAAAGCAGTTGGTACTTCATAGTCCCATACTCCATTTTCCTCATCTATCAGCTGACTGATCGTAAGAATGGGATATTCCTCTCCCTCACTTAATATCTTTGGCTTTATTCTGTTTAATACCACACCATGTGTAATCTGACTGATCTGCTCTAAAAGGAGTTCCAACCTTCACTGCCTCCCCGTAACAATAATTTATTTGATGATCTCACGAAGTGCAAGATTAATTCTTCCCATCTTATCAATTTCAAGAACTTTTACTTTTACTTTATCACCAATATTAACAACGTCTTCTACCTTCTCTACTCTTTCTTTAGAAAGCTTGGAGATATGAATCAGACCATCTTTATTAGGAGCCAACTGCACAAATGCACCAAAGTTCATAATACGGACTACTTCTCCTTCATAAATTTTACCTGCTTCTACTGGTTCTACAATAAGACGAATAATTTCCATCGCTCTGTCGATCATAGCCTGATCTACTCCACAGATGTCTACTCTTCCTTCATCATTAATATCAATCTTTACACCAGTTTCATCAATAATTGCATTGATTGTTTTACCCTGTTTTCCAATAATCTCACTGATCTTATCTGGATCTACATGCATCTGCATGATCTTTGGAGCATATTCTCCAACATGATCTCTTGGTGTAGAAATCACTGGTTCCATAACATTAGTAAGGATATGTTCACGAGCTTCTTTTGTACGTGAAATTGCTTCGCGGATAATGTCCGGTGTCAATCCATGAATCTTAATATCCATCTGGATTGCTGTAATACCATCATGTGTACCTGCAACCTTAAAGTCCATATCTCCGAAGAAGTCTTCTAATCCCTGAATATCTGTCAGTACAATGTAATCATCATCACTGTCTCCTGTTACAAGACCTGTAGAAATACCTGCAACTGGTTTCTTGATCGGAACACCGGCTGCCATCAAAGATAAAGTAGAAGCACAGATACTTGCCTGAGAAGTAGAACCATTAGATTCTAATGTCTCAGAAACAGTACGAATAGCATATGGGAATTCATCTTCACTAGGAAGTACTGGAACTAATGCCCTTTCTGCTAACGCACCATGTCCGATTTCACGACGTCCCGGACCACGACTAGGCTTTGTTTCACCTACAGAGTAGCTAGGGAAATTATAATGATGCATATATCTCTTCGATGTTACATTTGCATCAAGACCGTCAATCTTCTGTGCTTCAGATAATGGTGCTAATGTTGTAATTGTCATAATCTGTGTCTGTCCGCGGGTAAACATACCTGAACCATGTACTCTAGGTAAAAGATCAATCTCAGCAGCAAGTGGACGGATTTCATTGATTGCACGACCATCTGGACGCTTATGATCCTTTAAGATCATCTTTCGAACGGTCTTCTTCTGGAACTTATAAACGGCATCATCAATTAATGGAAGCCAGTCTTCGTGTTCCTCTGCATAACGCTCTTCCAGTTTTTCTTTAATCTGTCGGATATTCTCTTCACGAACCTGTTTTACATCGGTAAATACTGCTTCTTCCATCGCTTCCGGTGTAATAAAGGATACCATATCATCCCATAAATCTTCCGGTGTATCTACATGTTCGTATTCATGCTTTTCTTTACCACATTCTTCTACAATACGGTCAATAAACTTAATAACTTCTTTATTTACTTCATGTGCCTTGAAGATAGCTTCAATCATCTTATCTTCCGGAACCTCATTCGCACCAGCTTCGATCATAATAACCTTCTCGGCTGTAGAAGCAACTGTAAGTGCAAGATCAGAAACTAACTGCTGATCCGCTGTAGGGTTCACGATAAACTCACCGTCAATAAGACCAATTCTTGTTCCGGCGATCGGACCATCAAATGGAATATCTGAAATAGATGTTGCAACAGAAGCGCCAAGCATTGCTGTTACTTCTGGTGAACAATTAGGATCCACTGCCATAACCAGATTATTCAATGTTACATCATTTCTATAATCTTTAGGGAATAACGGACGCATTGGACGGTCAATTACACGAGAAGTAAGAACTGCATGTTCGGATGCCTTTCCTTCTCTCTTATTAAATCCTCCCGGAATCTTACCTACCGCATACATCTTCTCCTCAAACTCCACACTCAGAGGGAAGAAGTCAATTCCTTCTCTTGGCTTTTCTGAAGCTGTTGCTGTAGATAAAACCACTGTATCACCATAACGCATAAGAGCAGCACCATTCGCCTGCGCTGCCACTTTTCCAATCTCAACTGTTAATGTTCTTCCGGCCAGTTCCATAGAAAACTGTTTTACCATCATTTAAACCTCCTAAAAATATATATTAAATACAGGGAAGGTTTCCGAAACAACTGAAAAAGACACTGGGCATGCAATGTCCTTTTCAGAAGTCTCGGGCACATCCTTCCCATAGTCATAAATTATGACCTAATCTTTACCATTCTATCACAGGATAAAAAAAACTGCAATAGTTGAGGTTACTATTTAATTCATTAAGAGAAAACAGACGAAAAAAGAAATACTACCATATCCCATCTGCTCTGTAGTCGCTGTGTTTAAGATGCTTATCCGCATCTTAAACACGCTCCAAAGCCGCATCTGGGATATGATAGTATTTCTTTTTTCTGTGTTTTGGCTCCAGAAGGAATGAATGCAATAGTCTTTGGAGAGAGAGATGGGGAAGAGGACAGAAAGGTTCCTGCTTGCTCGGAAGATTTCTTCCATGGCAGCAGGTTGTTGAAATTTCGTAAGCAAGTAATCTTTGGATACCGTTCTTTAAAAGTCCCTTCCGGATTTTTAAATCGCTTATACATGTCCATAATAATGTTTACAAATCACGAGATATTTTTTCAATTACTAAACTATACAAACCCCAAAGTATTTACTCATCTAAATAAAACTCATCCAACACATACGTCGTCACCGGCGTAATAAACAATTCATACCGTATAACCAACCTTATCAAATCATTCCCATCAATTAAAGTAATCGGTGTCCCTGCTCTCGCAGCTTCTCTCGCCTGATTTGTAAATCGGCTATTAGTTATGAAAACACCATAATCTGCCTGATATTTATTCATTGCTTCAATCCCTCCGTCATTTGAGATTTGGATGCTTTTACTCGTGAACTGTACTCCCATTTTAGTAAGTAATGCTCTTGAGAACTGTTCGAATTTAGCTGGAGACATTTTTGCAATAGCACTTTGCAATTTTTATATAATATAACATGATTTTTCCTCCCGAATACTTTTCTCATTTGTTTTCTTATTGGTAATCTTTCACGTTCTTTTTTGATATATTTAAGGAAAATTATAACATATTTTCTCTAATTTCATCATAAAAACACGCAGTCTCAGATAATCTTTATCTAAGATTGCGTGTTATATTTTTTATAGAGACCTCTAAGAGATTCTTAGCTATCTATTTTAGAACTTCCTTAGAGTCTTTTTACATCTATTCTGGACCCCCCTGACCTACATTTTGTAATCCCCTTCATGGATATTTTTATCTATAATCCCCTGACACCTCTATATAACTCCGCTTCCCACGAATATAATCCTCATATGCTATTTCCGGGTCTTTGCCCTTGAATACCGTACAAAGTCCACACATATCGCAATCGGCAATGCAGGAAAATGTTTTTTTGATGTATTGTCGTCTTTCTTCTTCTGTGGAAGATTCTATTTCTGGTGGTCGCATAATTATCTTCACCTGCCTTGCTATCTTACTAGTCCAGTATGACTTCGGTATTCTTCGTTTAATTGACGGAGTTCTTTTTCACCGTTGATATATGGTTCATAAAAAGCATCTACCAGACCACCGCCTAGATTGTCACAGCCATTGCAGAAGTCACAGGCTCCACCACACTGGCTGAGTCCTTCCTGTACGATACGGATTCGTTCTTCTTTTGTTGTGTCCTTTATTAATATGCTTTTGATTTCCATGTGACATCTTCCTTTCTTGCTGCTACTTGACTTTTGGCTAAATCATATTCATTCTTAGAGTTATCCCATTCTTTTTTAAATTCTTTATTATCAAGCTGTTTGTTAAGATATTTTCTGAAATCACTCATAGAACTTATTCCCACCTTTTATTTTTGTTTTTCATTAATTCTTTGTCTTTATTATATGTGATATAATCCACATTATCAAGTTGGATTAATGCACACATACGTCGCATTATCTGGAAGTAACTGTGATTTTTTATAATATTTATCCTTTTCCAACAAGAATACTCCCACCTCTAGAGCATGTTTAAAAAATGCTTTCTGTAAGATGTACGTTACAATTTGTGGAGATGAATTGTATCCATTCCCCACTTGATAGTGTATCCTAATCATAGTATAATATATTCAGTTAAATAATGAAAAACAAAACCAAGAGAACAAAACTTACCAAAATTAGGAAAACGCTTATCTCTACAGGTGAGTGAGAATGTCACGCTAGGATTACTATAGTTAATTTTATAACAAATGACCATTTTAATATAGAGGTATTTTCAGATGAAGGAACCACAATTACTACAGACAAAAGCTTATGATTATTTAATTAATCTAATCAAAAAGGGTGAATTAGAAACAGATAAAATTTATTCTTTAAATCAGCTTGCTAGAGAGGCAGGATTTTCAAAAACTCCATTTCGTGATGCTGTATTGCGTCTTGAACAGGAACGTTATATCGACATTCTTCCAAGCCGAGGCTTTACTCTCCATAAAATGTCCAAAGAAGATATTATTGAAACATATCAGATGAGGAATGCTATTGAAATATACTGTTCTAAACAACTTGCTCTCCACTTAGATACTCCTCGCGGACAGGAATATTTTAATAAGCTTTCTACTAAAATAGAACTTCAAAAAGAGATACGAAACACAACACATTCTGAAGAAGACTTCGGTCGGAAAGATTATGAGTTTCATCGAAGTATTGTGCAATATGTAGATAATGAATCCATGTTAGAAATCTATCGCCGTTTTATGTACCGTATATTCTGGCTGACAGTTACTTCCTTTTCTCAAAAAGGCCGAATGGATGAGACAATCAATGAACACATTTCCTTATTAAATATGATACAGGCACAGGACTTAACCGCACTTGAAAAACTCATCATGCATCACCTTGATGTGCCTCAAAAAATTACATTAAGTTTAATTTAATAACAACCAAAGGGGGGCTTTATATCCCATTTGCTCAATAGATGTTACATTTTTGAATAATAAATTCAACTATCGCCAAAGACAGCCTCTAAGAAATAATCAAACCCCTATATGTGGTCTCGGAGCAAGTGTTGAATACAAGCTTAAAGCGAGTATTCAACACACCGCGACTAAAGTTACATATAGGGGTTTGATTATTTCTTAGGGGCGTCTGTTCCTTCCTAAATTACTTATTCAATCTCCGCAATACATACTACCTGACTGGAGTCTAATCCTTTGATAAGTAATGGAGCATTGAAAAATCTCTTAATTTTTGCTCCCTTTGGTATGTCTGCCAAATGCATGTCTTCTACACCTGTAACGAACTTACCTGTATAATATCCAAGCATATGTCTATGACAATCTGGTGGTAATTCTCCTTCTGGACATTTGGATGAAGCAGAACCAATTGCTAAGAAGTCCATTCCAACACCTTTTAAATTAGGGAAATTCTCTGTCAAGTAATCTCCTGCACTTGGAGCAATGTAGGAACCTTCATTCTGATATGTATTCTGATCTGTCTCTCTATATTTTTCCATTCCTGTACGGATTAATGCAAAAGAAACTTTAGATAAAATATCTGCAAATGGTTCTAAATCTTCTTTATAAATACCTTCTGCCGGTCCTTTTGGAATCTCCAAAAGTGCAACTTCTGTATGGCAGAAATAATCAATAGAAAGATCATTGATACTAAGTCCGTCTTTTACAAAATGTCTTGGTGCATCCATATGTGTTCCACAATGGTTTGGCAGTTCAGATACAAAACTGCAGAATGGACAGTCATCGGAAACATCTGTACACTGTGTTGTCTTTACAACAGGTTCTCCTGGCCATGCATAACCTTCTGGATCTAATGGGTGTGATAAAAACATAAACATATATAACTCCTCCTCATACATATATTATTTTTAAATTTTACTTTCTCAACTACTTTTTATTTCCTATTACTTTTTTAACCAGTCTACTTTGTTTTCATTAAAATCTCTACAGCTTCTTTTAAAGTAGTATCTCCACCTACATTACCAGGGAAAATAACATATGGTGTTAATGGAAACTTACTTTCTGTACCTGTCTGCCACACTGGAATACCCGGTCGAATCTGACCTAAAACATTCGCTCTTGTAACAGCAAGTGCCTTTGTTCCTACATCGGATGAAGTAATTCCCCCCTTTGCAATAACAAAACTTGGTGTTACTGTAAGTCTGCCAACTAAGGACTGTACTGCATCAGAAATTCGTACAGAAAGTCTCAAATCATCTTCCTTATCTCCGGTATCTGCTGTGATTAACACTCTTGTAGTATAAACACAAACTGACTTACCAGATGAAATATATTCTTCTTCTAATGCAAGACATCTTTCTACTTCTTCAGCAAATGCTGCTTCATTATTTACAAGTGTTGCATTAAGTTCAACAAAAGCAATGTCTTTATTCTCTCTTAGTTTTTCCATCTGTCTGGTTGTTTTGTCGGTATGAGAACCTACTACGATAATTCCACCGTTATCCGTCTCTTTTACAACCATCTGCTCTCTTGTCAATAACGGCTGATTACTGACACCACCCATTACCTTTACAATTGCAGCAGCAGTACGGAACATAAAGTTCTTTCCCTTTTTCATAGCTCTAAAAAGTGCTACGCAGAAAATCTTTACATCGACATAATCAATCGCATTCACGATAACTTTATTAAAATCTTCTACCGCTAAAAGCTGTTCTTCTATCTTATCATAATTCAGTTCACGAATATTCTCCAAAGAAATCGCTGTAACATTCTCCTTTTTATATGCTCCCTGCGTCTTCTCCTCAACATATTCCTTTAGATTAGAGACGGTATATCCAAAAGTTTTATCTTTTGCAAATTCTGTCTCAGCTGCTGGTACAAGCGTGTCATCATACTGTACATAATGCACGTCATCAATCGTAAAACGTCCCCCCTCTTTAAAAAATGGACATAACACTTCACCATCTATCTTTTTACCAGTGTTCTTTTCATATTCATCTTTTAAAATAGTTGTTTCTAACGGATAATGTCCTCTTAATGTAGAATCACTTCTACTGATAAAAAGGTATTCCTTTCCCGTTTCTTTTGCTACCTGATCTACTACTTCTGCAATCTCCTTATGTGCTTTTTCTGTCTGTGCAGCTGTAAATCCTCTGGAATTCGTTAATATGTAAAAAAGTTTATTCTCCTCAGCAAATCCCTGTTCAATGCTTGCCTTCTCCCAATTCGTATAAACAGAAATATCATGAACGGTCTGTACACCTGTAGGGTCATCATCCAATACAACGATTTTCTTCTCGTTATCACGAATCTCTTCTGCCAACACCTTATCTACTTCCGCTTCCTGCACTGGCGGATAGGAACTTAATACATCAATTGATAACGCCATCTTCTTCTCCTTTCTCAAGTGTATTTAAAAATATTTTTGATTTTTTCAAACATATCTTAAGCATTTTTAATCTTTCTTTTTAACCTGAATATCTGCAAGTGCTTCAAAATACTGTACAATTCCGCCATGATCATCATTCATATGTCCATGAATCTTCAATGTCTGTAAAATCTCATAAAGCTGCGCAGAATATGGAATCGGCACATCAATCGCATGTGCTGTGTTCACAACATTTTTAATATCTTTATGATTAATAGAAATCTTTCCTCCTGGTACAAAGTTACGCTCTACAATCATAGGAATCTTTGCATCAAGTACTGCACTTCCTGCAAGACCACCACGAATTGCTTCATATACCTTTACTGGATCAGCCCCTGCCTTCGTTGCCATTACGAATGCTTCCGACACTATGGCAATCGTATTATTTACAATAATCTGGTTTGCCAGCTTAGTAACAGAACCACTTCCGCTATCTCCAATTAGTACCGCAGAACTTCCCATAATATTATAATATGGCATCAGTTTATCAAAATCTTCCTGTCTTCCCCCTGCCATAAATGCAAGTGTTCCATTTACTGCTCCCGGTTCTCCACCAGATACAGGAGAATCTACAAATCCAACTCCAATCTTCTCAAGACCTGCAAAACATTCTTTTGATTCTACTGGAGTTACTGAACTCATATCACAGATAACTTTACCTGCTGTTAAAGTCTGTGCCACACCGCCTTCATCAAATAGTACACTTTTTGAAATATCACCATTTGGTAAAATAAGAAAAACAATATCGCACTTCTCACCAATCTCACGATAGGATGATGCCTGTGCACCACATTCTACGACTTCTTTCACCGCCTGCTCATTAAGATCACAGACCATTAAATCAATTCCTGCTTTTAACAAATTCTTAGCCATTGGCTTACCCATAATACCAAGACCAATAAAACCAACTCTACTCATATAGGAACCTCTCCTTTCTTTTTATCCGCTTTCGATACACTGATATATCGGTTTGCATATATTATATGATATACCGGTATATCAGTCAAGGGTATTATTTATTTTTTACACTTTTCATAAATCTTTTGCCAAGAATTCAGCAATTTGTATAAAATAATTTTGACTTGCTGAAGGCTGTCTTTGGCAATTGAAGAAATTTCAGAATTTGTTTTTAGAGAGATTTGAGAAAGGTTTTAGACGGTTGTGGTTAGTCAAAAAATAGCCAGCCAAAGCACAGCTATCTGAAAATAAAAAAATCTATATTTGTGGCCTCGAAGCAAGTGTTGGATACGAGCAGTAAAGCGAGCATTCAACACGCAACGACTAAAGTCACAAATATAGATTCTTTTATTTTTAGATGGCGTCTCTTTTGCCTACAGTAATCAGAATTTAAAGCACCTGTTTTGCTGCTCCGTAAATTCCAGCATCGTTTCCAAGTGTTGCAAGTAAAATTTTAGTTTTCTGATTTCCATAAAATGCATGGTCGTAGAAATACTTTCTTACGATATCTAAAAGAATATCCCCTGCTTTTGATACACCGCCACCGATAACAAATACTGCCGGGTCAACTGTTGCAGCTAAATTTACTAATGCCTGCCCAAGATAAGCACCAAATTCTTCCGTAATTTCTAATGCTGCTTCATCCCCTGCTTTCGCCGCATCAAATACTTCTTTTGCTGTAATTTCTTTTTTATTTAAGATACTGTTTTTTGCATTTTTCTCGAAATATCTTTTTGTAAGTCGAACGAGGCCTGTCGCAGAAGCGTACTGTTCAAGGCATCCTTTTCTTCCACATCCGCATGTTTCTGTCTCATCATTTCTTACTGTGATATGTCCGATTTCTCCTCCGGCTCCATGAGCACCGACTACTGGATGACCATCAATAATAATTCCGCCGCCAACTCCTGTTCCAAGCGTAACCATAATCAGATCTTTTTCTCCTTCTCCGGCGCCCTTCCACATTTCACCAAGTGCAGCTACATTCGCATCGTTTCCGATAACGCATGGATAACCGGTAAGTTCTTCTAATTCTTTCTTTATTTCTTTTGCCTTCCAGCCTACATTTGCTGCACGTTCAATTGCTCCATTTTTATCAACAGGTGCCGGAACACCCACACCGATTCCACAAATTTCGTCTGCTGCGAGTTTTTTTTCTGCAATCTTTTCCTTAATTGCTTTTGTAACATCTGGCAGAATACGTTCTCCTTCGTTTTCTGTGTAAGTCTTAATCTCCCATTTATCAAGAAGTTCTCCTTCCACTGTGAAAAGACCAAGTTTTACAGTTGTTCCTCCTACATCTACGCCAAAACAATATTTCATGATGTCCCCTTTCTTCTTCCATTTATTGCAATTATAAATTTATAATTGTAAACAAAATTCTCTCTTTATATAATATCACGAATTTGCCCTGTTTGCTTTCATTATAATATTAATTACTGATACATTTCTATCATTTTTCAAATGTTCTTTACCAATATAGCTTTTATCATATTAACATTAGTAACCAATATTAATCATCAAGTAGCTGGATGATCTAACCGATATAATCGCCTCTGTTCTCAACCAGTTCGTACCCGGCAGAACGCACTCGGGCAGATAAACAGTTTTTGCATTTTGCTGCTTCATCCCCAGTACATATTTTATTATCATAAAGTTCATACTGTTTTCGATTCTCCACAGGAGACAGGTTCGGCATCACTACATTTGCCCCTGCACACAGTCCTTTTTCCCGGCCAAGGGGATCTAGCGTTCCGAGTGCCGTTGTTGCTGGAAGCAGTACCTTAGGAAGCAGCAGACGAATGACAGACAATAACTTTAATGTCAATTCTACACTTCCTGCTTTTTCATTCGCAAACCTGGTATCATGATGCGGAATAAACGGACCGATTCCGACCATCTGTGGCTGTAATTCCTGTAAAAAAACTAAATCTTCCGCCAGATGCTCCCATGTCTGTCCTGGTGAACCGACCATAAAACCGGCTCCTACCTGATAGCCAAGCTCTTTTAATTCATATAAACATTTTTTTCGATTAGAAAGATGCATACTATCCGGATGCAGCATATGATAATGTTCTTCATTCGCCGTTTCATGACGAAGCAGGTAACGATCTGCTCCGGCTTCCTTCCATGTCTGATATGTTTCTTTAGACTTTTCCCCCACAGATAATGTAATTGCACAATCTGGATGTGCTTTTTTTATCTTTCTAACAATATCTGCAATTCGTTCTTCTGTATACCATGGGTCTTCTCCACCTTGTAGCACAAATGTACGAAATCCAAGTTTCTCTCCATTGGCACAGCAGTCAAGAATTTCTTTTTCAGTGAGACGATATCGTTCTATATTCCGATTATCTCGTCTGATTCCACAATAATAACAATTATTTTTGCAATAATTTGTAAATTCGATTAGTCCCCTTGTAAATACCTTCGTTCCATAGTATTTTTTACGAATCTTTACTGCTTCTTCCTTTATATATTCCATGCTTTCCGGAACATCAAACAAAGAAAACAGTTCTAAACATTCTTCTTTACTCAGAGAGTGTGTTTCTACAAGTTTTTTTGAAATATCCATTTTTCCCCTCTAGTAATTAATAATAGTTCGGTTCATCTGGCATAATTAAAGCGGCTACGATATAAAATAATATACCAGATCCTCCGGCTAATGTAAAAAGAACAACAAGCAGACGAATTAATGTTGCATCAATTCCGAAAAATTCTGCAAAACCTCCGCATACGCCACAAATTTTTTTGTCTAATGATGATTTATAAAGTTTGTTTTCCATAAAATACTCCTTTCTTTTTCTTACCTATTCTTGTCTACTCTGTTAAATACTAATTTTCATTTTTGTCTGAATCGTTCTTTTTCTGATTCTGAGTAGTTGTCTGTGACAGTTCTTCCTGTATTTCTTTTTGTTCTGCAAGAGAATCCGCCCATTTTTTATTAAATGTAGTATAAGACATTGCTGGCAGGGTAATTGTTCCATCCTCTCCGGAAATCTGACGAACTTCTGCCTTCTGTATCTGTGTATGTTCTGCAAGATAATTCATCTGATAATCGGCAAGTTTATCGGCAATCAAAAGTGCTTGTCCTCTTGTGATAAGCTGCTTACCAGCTTTACAGGAATCATCCACCGCTAATGTTCCTGATACGAAAGAAGCATACGCTTCTCTTGTTTCTTCACTTATATTCTCTATTCCGGTACAAGCTGACAATGCCTCTTCTATCTTATCATCTGCAACCGTCACCGGATACAATTCCTGAATTAACTGTGCAAATCGCACTGTGCTGACCGTTCCATTTGCATTTTCTGTAATAAAAGCGGTTAATGCTGGATTATCCTTAAGAGAGTCTATCGCACCTAACATCGTACCAAGCTGACTTCTTGTAATCGCTTTATTTGGGTCAAAAAGTCCGTTATTTTGTACCGGGTAGCAATGCAATGAAGAATATTCACTGTAAACATCTCCATATTTTTTAGAACTTCTCACATCATAATTACTTGGTGTTAAAGTAATTTTCCCCTTTTTATAACTCTTAAATGCATAATCAAATAAACTTCTGATCGAGGCAAATGTGCTTTCCTTGCTCACATTTCCAAAATATGCACAGATTAGTTCATGTCCTTCATCATCTGTTGCTGTTGCGATAAATACATGACCGGCAGCATTGGTTGTACCGGATTTTGAACCGATAACTTTATAAGCATCATGGTCATAATATGCCATTCCTTTTAAAAACCAGTTCGTTGTATTAATATCCATACCGCCTTTTTGCGTATGATAATGCGCCTTAGCTACAGTGCTTCGAATTAATGGCATTGCCATTGCATAACGGCAAATTTCCGCCATTTCTTTTGCACTGGCATACGTTTCGTTAAATCCTGCCCCAATATCAGAACCAACCGGATTATCAAAATGTGTTTTCTTTAACCCAAGTTCTTTACATTTCTCATTCATTGCCTCTACGCAGGCTTTTTTTGAACCAAATACACCAACCGCCAAAGAATCTGTCGCATCTGCAGCAGAAGACATAAGACTCATATGTAATAAATCTTTGAAAGTGTATTTTACACCGGCTCCGATTCCCAGACTGTATGTACCTGGTGTTGTGCGATATACTACATCGGACTTTGTTTTAATAACAGAATTTACATTTCCCTTCTCTACACAAACAATTGCTGTCATAAGCTTAGCAGTACTTGCCGGATAAATCTTTTTGTTAGCTTTTTGTCCAAAAAGAACTTCTCCTGAACCTGCATCCATCACTGCATATGCATGGCACTGTTTTTTCGGTACTTTTACTTTTGCCTGTCCCTGTAACGGCATTGCAAAAAACAATAAAAGCAATACGATTCCTGTTAATTTCTTTTTCATATCATTCCCCTTTATCTTATGTTTATTTCCTATCTCATTTCATTTTCATGAATGTCCTGACATTCTTGCTGTGAGATGTCCGTCATGCAGTGCATAACATATTTTTCTATGAAAAGTCTCTAGACAATCTCTTTTCCTTGCAAAAAGAAGTATCCATACTATGTAAAGCATTATAAAGCTTTGTTATCATCTCCACACATAGATCCTGACTTCCATAATAAAGTTCCCATAAATGCTGGCAGGTTTCCTTATCACCTGGATGAATCTCCCTTGGAATAAAATGATGATGTATCTCTAATTCCGGACATACATATCCACCAATTATCATTGCGATTGCTCTTTTGACTCCAAATCCAGAACGAAATATGTGATTAATTACCAGCTTCATATGAAAAAGGCTTACCCGTATTTGTTTCGCAGATTTTTTAAAATACGGTGCAATCACCATTGCGATCTCCTTCCTGTTTTTTACATGACAGGCTCTTTTATAATGATCTAAATCCTCTCCGGCTTTTTGTAAAACCTGAAAATCCCAATCTGTTTCGATTTCTGTATGACTGATTCCGGTTTCTTTTATCCGCTTTCTTACATAAGGATGACAGGTACTATCCAAAATAAAATGTGTCATAAAGCCAGCAAGATATGCGCAGGCAGCCCTTTTATTTTTCTGAACCTGAAATACTTTAAAAGCTCTTTTAAAGAACTCTCTTGCGGGTTCATGATGCACTTTTATTCCATATTGATTTACACTGTTTTTATGATAAGAATGATAATAAAATAATATATCCGGACCATGTACTCCTATATTATAATAATCCATATAAGGTTCTATACTTTTTTGTATCTGTTCCGGAAGTTTATTAAAAACATCCTGCCCATATGCATAATGTGTATATGTTGTCGGCATACTATCTCTTCCTTTCTTATTTCCTTATTTTACGGCACTCCGTATAATAACGTTTATCCTGTGCATGTCCCATAGAAAATGTCTTTCTTGGAAGTGCTCCGTCATGAATCACTGTAGGAAAAAGTTCTTCTTTTCCCATATCCGGCAAAATAAATCCGATACTGTTTTTTTCTTTAGCAAGGCCTTCTACCACATCCTCTCCATGAATGTAATCAATCTTTCCACCATTTTGTGCCAGATAACTATCAAGAAATCTCTGAAGGCTTCCTACGGTCAATTTTGATGTCGGGCGATCTATCACACATTTCTTTTTCTTTCCTTTATAGATCGTATAAAAAGTCTGTCCTTTTCCTTCTTTTTTAATATGCAAAGCGACACTCATTTTACTTAATAAATCTTCTACATCAACGTCCGTAACGATACGGTGAATTGCCTCAAACTGCAATGCCGGGCTGTGAAGATTCACAATCTCTACAAGCGCATATCTTGCAGGATGATCAGAAAAATCCTCATCTGGATATGCTGCTTTTAACTGCTCGTAATACTCTTTTGCAGCAGCAAGAGAATGATTTCCGTCTCCTACCGCAAATAATAATACCGGGCGGTTTTTCACATGATATTTATCTCCAAAACATTTCGCATCCGCAAGAAAAGAAAGAGCTTTCTGGATTCTTTCCTGTTCTTTTTCTCCAAGAAGATATCCTCTAAGATGACCGCCTCCTAACATAAGATCAAAATCATACAGAAGAGGGAGGCTTTCCTTTTCAACTGCACAAGGTTCTATTACGTGTTTTCCAGCATCGTCTACTAAAAGCATAACATGCGGAAGTTCTACTACTGCATTTTTACGAATTTCCACTCTTGCCGGAATTCTTTCTGCTACCGTTGCTTCCGTTGCTCTTATAAAAGAAGTACTTTTTTTGCGATAATCATATTGCTCTAAATCAATCTTTCCTACAATTCCAGAACGCACCTTTCCACTGCTGTCTGTTCGTTCCACATAAATCATAGCATCTTTGTATTCTGCAAAAACCTGTTCATGCAAATATTTATTCATGGAAGATTCAATTGTTTTAAGCTGTTTTTCGTGATCATCATGCCCTAAATATACTTCCGGCAAAATCATATCTAAAGTAGACGGATGTTCTGCTACATTTGCCTTTACTTTCTCCCAATATTCCGGTTCGCTTGTAAACTGGTCACAGGCAATTACGGACCACTTTTCCATATCTATTGTTTTTTCTGGCAGTAAAATATCTGCCGCTTGAAATACCGTATCCATTACCCTTGTTCTCCTTATTCTCTCTTTTCTTTCTTTTGCTCTTCAATTCTTTCAGCAAGATCATTTAAATATACCCACCGTTCCATTTTATCAGAAAGTTTGGCTTCCGTCTTCTCTTTTTCCTGCATAAATTCATTCAATTTTATGAAATCTGTTGCACATTTACTAATCTGCCCATCAAGTTCAGCAATTTTTTCCTCTAACTTTTCAATATCTTCATCTATCGTTTCAAATTCTTTTTGTTCTTTATAGGTAAATTTTAATAGCTTTTCTTTGTTTTTAGATGCAAGCCATTTTTCTCTTCCTTCTTTTTTCTTCTCATTATTCTTTTTAATATGAAGACCCGCACCAGAATCAACACTTTCAATTGCATCCGTTTCTATCTTCCCTGATTTCTCCTGATATTCTGTATAATCCCCTTCATAAATCACTATTCTTTCCTCTTCGAAAGCAGCAATCCGATCTACCGTACGATCAAGGAAATAACGGTCATGTGATACTGTTATCACAATTCCCGCAAATTCGTCAAGGAACTCTTCAAGAACTCGTAAAGTAGCAATATCAAGATCATTGGTAGGCTCATCAAGAATTAAAACATTAGGAGACTGCATCAAGACTTTCAACAAATATAATCTTCGTCTTTCCCCACCAGAAATTTTCGCAATTGGTGTATATTGCATATCTGAACTAAATAAAAACCTTTCCAGCATTTTTGATGCACTGACTAACCCTTCTGATGTACGTACATACTCTGCTGCATCTTTAATATAATCAATCACCCGTTGTCTTTCATCCATTATTTCGCATTCCTGCGCAAAATAACCGATTCTTATCGTTTCACCCCATTCGATACTTCCGGAATCCGCAGATTCTAAATTTGATAAAATCTTCATTAAAGTAGACTTACCACATCCGTTATGACCAACAAATCCAATTCTTTCAAAGCGTTTAAATATATAAGAAAAATGTTCAAAAAGCACTTTATCTCCATATGCCTTTGAAATATCGTAAACCTCTATTGTCTTCTTTCCAAGTCTGGTTCCTACCGAACCCATTTCCACCTGTTTTGCCGTTTTAGGAGAATCCATTGCTTTTAACTGCTCAAAACGTTCAAGACGTGCTTTTTGTTTTGTAGATCTCGCTCTGGCGCCTCGCATTACCCACTTTACTTCGTTACGAAGAATACTTTGCCGCTTTCTTTCAGAAGCTAACTGCCTCTCTTCCCGCTCTGCTTTTCTTTCCAGATACCCGGAATAATTCTCATCATAATAATAAACTTTTCCACCATCAACTTCCCATATATGATTCGTTACTTTATCAAGAAAATACCGGTCGTGTGTTACCATTAAAAGAACACCTCGAAAACTTCTCAAATAATTTTCAAGCCAATCAGACATCTTATTATCTAAATGGTTCGTTGGCTCATCCAGAATCAAAATATCCGGTTTCTGCAGCAATACTTTACAAAGTGCAGCTCTTTTCTTTTGTCCACCTGAAAGATTCTTTATCTTTTCATCAAACTGCTCAAGCTCTAATACTGTAAGCATTGCCTTAGCATCACTCTCATATCCATAATCTTCTTCGATCTTTTTTCCTTCACAAACATATTTTAAAATACTGCTGTCTTCATCGAATTCCGGATTCTGCCCCAGCCAACCAATAGTCAGACCATTAGAAAATATGATTTTCCCTTCATCAGCTTCTTCCTCTCCTGCGATAATCCGAAGAAGCGTAGACTTTCCAGTACCATTAATTCCAATAATCCCAATTTTATCTCCCTCATCTACACTACAGGAAAGATCTTCAAGAACCAGCTTATCTCCATATAGCTTTGAAATATGTTCTACATTTATTACACTCATGACAAACTCCCATTTTCTAAAACTTTATAATAACAAAAAAAGCTGAAAACCGCAAAGGTCTTCAGCTTCTTCCAACAATGCAGTTGATGGGACTTGAACCCATACCCAGTTAGCCCGGACTAGATCCTTAGTCTAGCGCGTATGCCAATTCCGCCACAACTGCTTATCAGCGAATATCTTTCACTCACCAACGAAAACTATTATAACATAATGTATTTTAGAATGCAAGTATTTTTTTATTAAAATACTAATTTGCTGGGGACACAGACGCCGCTTTGGTAGAAGATATTGAGCTGAATTGTAGTAAGTCTTCTAAAGAAATAAAGAATTGTGATAAGTTTGATTTTTTTTCTTTATCATAATTTTCTTACAATTCAGTATAAAATTTTGTTTCAGCGGCTGTCTGGTTTTGATAACAAATAACAAATTAGTATTTTAATCTGAGAGAGAAATAAGGGGGTTGCTCAGAATTCTATGATTTTCGTCAGAATGAAAATCTCCGGAAGGTCATATCCTTCTGGCACATTCCATGTTGTTAAACTGTAGATTTGTATAGTCAGAAAAAAGAAAACATACCCTATCCCAGATGCGGCTTCGGAGCGGGTTTAAGATGCGAACAAGCATTTTAAACACAGCGACTACAGAGCAGATGGGATAGGGTATGTTTTCTTTTTTTCGTCTATACGAAATCTACAACTCAGTATTTATTTAAAATATTCTACTCCACTTTCGAATATCTTCTGATCCTGTTTTGCGTAGATATTCTTTGCGATATTGTCTCCGATACGTTCGGAATGTGCCATCTTACCAAGGACACGACCATCTGGACTGGTAATACCCTCAATAGCATAATAAGAACCATTTGGATTGAAACGGTCATCCATTGTAGGTTCGCCATTTAAGTTAACATACTGTGTTGCAACCTGACCATTCTTAAATAATTTCTCAATCCATTCCTGACTGGCAACAAAACGACCTTCACCATGAGATGCAGGGATTGCATAAACCTGATCAAGTACTGCTTTGCGAAGCCATGGGGACTTATTTGTTACTACTTTTGTATATACCATAGTAGACACATGACGGCCAATCTCATTCATTGTAAGCGTTGGTGAATCTGCTGTCTGGTTTACGATTTCTCCATAAGGAACAAGTCCCAGTTTGATCAATGCCTGGAAACCATTACAAATACCAAGTGCAAGGCCATCTCTTTCATTAAGAAGTTTCATAACAGCTTCTTTAATCTTTTCATTTCTGAATACAGTAGCAAAGAACTTCGCTGAACCTTCTGGTTCATCACCTGCACTAAATCCACCTGGGAACATAATGATCTGAGCCTGGCTGATTGCTTTTTCAAATGCATCTACAGAATCAAGGATATCAGATTCTGACTGATTCTTAAATACGAGTGTCTCTACTTCTGCTCCTGCACGACGGAAGGCTTTTGCAGAGTCATATTCGCAGTTTGTTCCAGGAAATACTGGAATAAATACTTTTGGTACAGCAACTTTATTCTTGCATACATAAATATCATTTGTGCGATATAATGGCTGTGATACATTATGTTTGCCTTCATTTGTTTTTGTAGGGAATACAGATTCTAACGGTGCCTGCCATGTATCACACATCTCTTTTAATGAAATTTCTTCTTCACCAACCTGGAAGAATGGATCATCTGTAACTCGTCCTACGAATGCATTTGGAAGAGCGGACATTTCATCCATCCAGTCCGTAGGAATCTCTACAAGAATAGAACCATAATATTTCTTTGTAAGGTCTTCAAGTTTAAAGTCTTTCATAAACTTCACACCATACATATTTCCAAAGCTCATCTTGCTTATTGCTTCAATCAATCCGCCTGAACCAAGTGCATATGCTGATGCGATAACATCTCTACGCATTAATTTATGAATTGTATCATAAATCTCTCCTGCTTTTTTATAATCAGGAATACCATATTCATCAAAAGGAATATCGATACGTAACAGATTATTGCCTGCTTTCTTCAATTCAGGAGTTACAACATGAGAAGCCTTTGTGTAATCAACTGCAAAGGATACTAATGTTGGTGGTACATCAATATCTTCAAAGGAACCTGACATACTGTCTTTTCCTCCGATCGAAGGAATTCCAAATCCTTTCTGTGCATTATAAGAACCAAGTAATGCAGCAAATGGTTTACCCCATCTCTTTGGATCTGTGCCAAGTTTCTCAAAATATTCCTGGAATGTAAGACGAATCTTACGGAAGTCTCCTCCGGCTGCTACAATCTTCGCAACAGATTCAAGAACAGCATATACTGCTCCATGATATGGACTCCAGCTTGACAGATATGGGTCAAATCCATAAGACATCATTGTTGTAAACTCTGTTTTGCCTTCTAAAACAGGCAGTTTTGCTGTCATTGTCTGAATTGGAGTAAGCTGTGTCTTTCCACCAAATGGCATCGTAACTGTTCCAGCTCCGATAGAACTGTCAAACATTTCTACAAGACCTTTCTTGGAACATATATTAAGATCAGAAAGAGTTTCTTCCCACATTTCTTTTACATTTTTAAGTTCAGTCTGCTTTTTATAGTAGCATTCTTTCTCGTCAGGCATCTCTACTTCAACCGTAGTCTCCTGATGTGCACCATTCGTATCTAAGAAAGCACGTGAAAGATTTACGATTTCTTTGCCTCTCCAGGACATTACAAGACGTTTCTCTTCTGTTACTTCTGCAACAACTGTTGCTTCAAGGTTCTCTTCTGCTGCATAGGAAAGGAACTGCTCTACATCTTTTTTATCAAGTACAACTGCCATACGTTCCTGAGATTCTGAAATCGCAAGCTCTGTTCCATCAAGACCTGCATACTTTTTCGGCACTTTATCAAGATCAATGCGAAGTCCGTCTGCAAGCTCACCGATTGCTACAGATACACCACCGGCACCAAAGTCATTACACTTCTTAATAAGAGAACTTACCTCTCCACGACGGAATAATCTCTGAATCTTACGTTCTGTAGGGGCATTACCTTTCTGTACTTCTGCACCGCAGGTATCAATAGACTTTGTTGTATGTGCCTTAGAAGAACCTGTTGCTCCACCACAACCATCACGACCGGTACGTCCACCTAAAAGCACAATGATATCTCCCGGATCAGAAGTTTCTCTGATAACATTCTTTCTTGGAGCTGCACCAATAACTGCACCAATCTCCATACGCTTTGCAACATAACCTGGATGATATACTTCGTCTACCAATCCTGTGGCAAGACCGATCTGGTTACCATAGGAACTATATCCTTTCGCTGCACCTGTAGTCAGCTTTCTCTGTGGCAGCTTGCCCTTCATGGTGTCTGCCATCGGAACAGTAGGGTCTGCACAACCTGTGACACGCATTGCCTGATATACATAGGAACGTCCTGATAATGGATCACGGATTGCTCCTCCAAGACAGGTAGCAGCACCACCAAATGGTTCAATTTCTGTTGGATGGTTATGAGTCTCATTCTTAAAACTGATAAGCCATTCTTCTGTCTTATCTTCAAATTCTACAGGAACAACAATGCTGCAGGCATTAATCTCTTCACTTTCTTCCATGTTATCAAGAAGTCCATCCTGTTTTAACTTCTTCATTCCCATAAGTGCAAGATCCATCAGACAGATAAACTTATCTTTTCTGTCTCCATATACTTCCGTACGGTCAGCAAGATATTCATTATATGTTTTTTCAAAGAGAGGCTTGTAATATCCATCACCAAAAGCAACATCTTTTAATTCTGTTGAAAATGTTGTATGACGACAGTGATCAGACCAGTAAGTGTCTAATACACGAATCTCTGTCATAGAAGGATTTCTGCTTTCTTCTCCCTGATAATAATTCTGGATATAACGGAAATCTTCAAATGTCATTGCAAGACCTAAAGAATCATAAAGCTTCTTCAATTCTTCTTCCGGCATATCTTTAAATCCATCAAAAATCGCAACATCAGCCGGATCTTCATAATCCATAACTAATGTTTCCGGTTTCTTCTCGTCTGCTTCTCTGGAATCTACTGGATTGATACAGTATTCTTTAATCTTCTCCAATTCTTCATCACTGATATTGCCAGAGAAAACGTAGGTTGTTGCAGAACGAATGATTGGTTCTTCCTTCTCATCAAGAAGCTGAAGACACTGTACTGCTGAATCTGCTCTCTGATCAAACTGTCCAGGAAGAAATTCTACGCTAAATACTTTATCTCCATCTTTCTTAGGGAAATCTTCCTCATATAAATCATCTACAGGCGGTTCTGAGAATACGGTAACTGCCGCTTTTTTCATAGTTTCTGCTGAGACATTCTGCACATCATAGCGAATTAACTCTCTAACATCACTGACATCCTCTATGGAAAGATATGCCTTTAATTCTTCTGCAAGTTCTTTTGCTTTTACCGCATATGACGATTTCTTTTCCACATATAATCTCTTTACCTGACTCATTACATCCTCCAAGTATGTTTAATTAAATTGTGGGGACAATTTATTAATCAGCCCCATATTTTCTGTTTAAATTATCATATCACTTTTTTATTCTATTTCCTATGGTTTTATATCAGTTTCTATAAAACCATGAATTCTTACAAAAATCGACGACAAAATTTCAAAAAATTTTTAGATTTTTTACAGATGAATTCTCTTGATTATCTGAAATACCAAAAGATTTGAATAGACAACAGGCCTTGTCTCTGCGTAAAAAATGATACCGTCTGTTGGTGCTGTAACTTCCGAAATAATTTCTCCGCTATCTGCCTTCATGATCTGCGCCAAAACATCCCCCCGGCTTACTTCCTGACCACACTCTGCTTTTCTTATAAAGATACCTGCCGCCTCTGTCATAATTGGCTCCAGATCACTTTCCTTTAAAACACTTGCGATATATCCACTATGAGAATAATAACGGATAATACCCATTCTTGTAAGAAAACGCAGAATAGAAGAAACTGCCTGTGTTGCAAGCTCATCATCAATTTTCCCTGTCATTCCTGTGTATAAAGAAAATGCTTCTGTTCCATTTCTTTGCCAGTTGTTATGTAATGTCGTTCTGTCAAACGGTCTGCTTTTTGCTTCAATAACATAGGGAAGTCCGAACAGATTGGCAAGACTGGTGCTTCCATGTTCCGGGTCAAGAAGACGGATATGTGGCATAAAAGTTCCTCCAAGATAAAAAGAAGGTAAATGAATTCCATACCGGTACCCTCTTGTTGTTTCCATAATTGCATATGCCACACGACTTCCTGATTCACCTGACGGATTCCCCGGAAACAACCTGTTTAAGTCCGTATCATCAGAAATCCAGAAACGTTTACCAAAATCCATCGACATATTGTTTACGGAAGGAATTACTAAAATACCATTCTCTCCTACCATATCTCCATGCTTTTCTATCTTTTTTAATACATCGATCAGTTTTGAACAAATATATAATTGCTGATATTCATTTCCCCTCAAAGCTCCCACAATGCAAGCAGAGCGTTCTTTCCCTTCATTTTTTCCGAAATAATATCCTTTTACATTAATTTCCTGCTGAAAAGGAGATTCCATCGAATACAATATTTTTTCTTCCATTATGCCCAGTCCTCCTTTTGCTATTCATATTTTCCGGCAGGTCTTTCTGCCTTGCAGATTCTTGCCAGAAGTTCTCCCTCACAAACCGCCGGATATTCTCTCAAACTAAAAATCATTCCGTCACAGGAAGACTTTACCTCCTCAAGCTCTGCCCCAAGAATCGGCCGCACGATACAGCCAAGTACCTGATTTTCTCTTACAAAACTTCCAATCTGTATTTTAGGAATAAAAATTCCACTCGTATTACAGTGAATAACTTCCACATCGTTTTTCTTTACTGTCACTGTTTTTTTCGTAGGAGAAACTTCTCCTTCAAAAACTTCCAGTTCCTTCATCATCCGAAAAATACCATCTATTACCTTTTTACAGTACTCATAATCAATTTTAAGTGCAATCCCCGACTCAATCACCAGGTTCGGGATACCTTTTCTCCGAAGGCTGTACGCAAGACTTCCTTCCCAAACAGAAGAAGAATTACTGTTCATCCATAAAACTGGAATCCCTGACTTTTGCGCAAGCTCTGTCACTTTTTTCCCTGCATTCTCCGGCACTCGTATCTGGGGAAGTTCCCGAATAAAAATATCACTTGAATGGATATCAATACAAAAATCTGAACCTTTTAAATCCTCAATTACTTCTGCTGCCATATATTCTATCGTATGTCCATGATGACTTCCCGGAAACATCGCATTCATATCAAGAGCTCCTGGAGCATTACGCTTTCTGATTTCCAGTGCCATAGGAGCCACACATGGATATACATCTACAATTCCTTTCAGATTCTCTCTTTCCTCTTTAATCCGCCGAATCAGTTCATAACAAATATACTGTCCTTGCAGTTCATCACCATGAACACCTGCAACAATACTTAATCTCGGCATATTTTCCTGTATCGTATCCGGCTCTAACCTGTTCTTCTTTATTTTTATCGGAAGTCCTACCGGCATCTGTGCCGTCATTACTGTCTCTATCATATATAGTCTCCCCTCTGTCAATCAAAAAAATTTCTGTTGTTTCTTATATTGACCTTTTTAATTTTGTAAGCTATCATTAGCTTCGTATAGAATATACTATAAAATTATGTTTTGCAAATTTTATATAAGGAGGAACCATATCATGGATAAAATAGCAAGTTTTACCGTAAATCATTTAGATTTAATCCCGGGAGTATACGTTTCAAGAAAGGATTATGTAGGAAAAGAAGTTCTCACCACCTTTGACCTTCGTATGACCGCTCCAAACAGAGAACCCGTTATGAACACAGCAGAACTTCACACAATTGAACATCTTGCCGCAACGTATTTAAGAAATAATGACGAATGGAAAGAAAAAGTCATTTACTTTGGACCAATGGGCTGCCGTACTGGATGTTATCTTATCCTTGCAGGTGACTATGAATCTAAAGACGTTGTTAGTCTTGTACGCGATACTTTTGCTTTTATCGCTGATTACGAAGGTGAAATTCCTGGAGCTGCTGCAAAAGACTGCGGAAATTATCTTGATCAGAATCTTCCAATGGCCAATTATCTTGCAAAAAAATATTTAAAAGAAGCGTTAAACAATCCTTCTGAAAAAAATCTGATTTATCCTGAATAATATTTTAACTTTTTCACATACTACCTCCGTACCTGATAAATGTACTCTCGAAATTATTTTGGTACTGACAGAATTTAATTACAAAAGTAAGTGCAAGAAAGACTCCGAGAGTACATTCTTGAAAAAAGGAGGATTTATCATGAAAAGTTCAAAGAAAACCTATCAGGAAGTCGCAGAAGCATGCAGCAAATATGAACCGGTATCTGAGGAATCCGCATTTAAAAATTCTTCCTGCGAATGTAGTACTCCAAGCTGCTTAAACTGTACACATTTCACGAAGCAGGAGCACTGCGATTTAGACTTATATGATCAGATTGTAGAAAAAATTAAATAATTCTGGGTTGCCGCAGGCAAAGGGAGAGACGCGCCCAAAGAGAGAAGCACCGCTATATTTGTGACTCTATCACTGCGGGTTGAATGTTCGCTTATCCGCTCGCATTCAATCCTCGCTCTAAGGCCACAAATATAGCGGTGCTTCTCTCTTTGGGCGCTGTTCTTTGGCTAGATCAGGCTCAGGATTCTACCACTTTCTCATGTCATCATCCCCAAATCTTTTCACCTGATTTTGGAAAGGAGACACAAGAGACAGGGTATCAATGAAACCAAAGTTATAAAAATACTGTAATATGTAACAATAAATTTCGTATCGGTTTTTAATATTTTATTTTTGGAAAATCCACAACTTTCTAGAAAATCTCCAAGATTAAATTCTGAATTTGCAGGTATAACTGAACAGCTCTTAAAGAGAGCAGATCCCCTATATTTGTGACCTTAGAGCAGCGTCACAAATATAGGGGATCTGCTGTTTGTTTTGCTACGCAACTCAAGATTGATCTGGCTTGCCAAATCAGAATCCAATGTTGTATAATACCCTTAGTGGTAATTTTTTTCAATATACAGGGGGTTTTTATTATGCAGTTACTTAAAGTTTATTATGCGTATTTTAGTCCGGGAAATACTACAGAAAAAGTTCTTTCCCGAATTGCGTCATCTTTTGAAAACTATCCAGTGGAATCTATCAATCTTACAAGTTATGATGAACGCCAGCAAGAACATCATTTTAAAGAAAATGAACTTCTTATCATCGGTGTACCTGCCTACGGTGGCAGAGTTCCCGTTCCAGTTGTCGATGCATTAAGCCGCTTTTCCGGTTTAAATACACCTGTCGTCCTTGTTGCAACATATGGAAATCGTGACATTGATGATACGTTGATGGAATTAAAGAAAAATGTAACAGATAAAGGATTTATCCCAGTTGGTGCAGCTTCTTTTGTATGCCAGCATACCTTCTTAAAGGAATGTGCCGAAGGCAGACCAGATGAAGAAGATTTAAAAATGGCCAAAGAATTTGGTGATAAATTAAAAGAACGCCTTCGTCTTCTCGTTACATATGATACCTCTAACTTAGAAGTTCCTGGCTCTTTTCCATACACAAAGCCACCTATGGGTGAATTTCCATTCAAAGTTGAAACAAACGACTACTGTATCTACTGTATGCTTTGTGCCGATGTATGCCCGGTAAAAGCAATCAGTGACAGCAATCCAAAAGACATTGATAACAGCAAATGTCTCCGCTGTGGCTCTTGCCTTAGAATCTGCCCAACACAGGCAAAGTCCTTTACAGAAGAGCCATTTAAAGCGTTACAGCAGAAATTAGCACCACTTTGTGGAATAAGAAAAGAAAACTGGTATACCATAGTATAAATCCTGATTTGTAGATTTCGTATAGACGAAAAAAGAAAGAATACCATATCCCATCTGCTCTGTAGTCGCTGTATTTAAGATGCTCGTCGGCATCTTAAATACACTCCGAAACCGCATCTGGGATATGGTATTCTTTCTTTTTTCTGACTATTCCAAGTCCACAGTTGGTGAGAATGGGAATTCTCCAGAAGATTATGGATTATCGGGGAATTAAAGTCTAAAGGATTGACATTCAAATTGTTGTATGTGACTGAATTGTATTTAATCTTCTTTTCTTTGCTATACTTTCCTTACAATTCAGCAAAAAGTTCTATTACAGCGGCTGTCTAACCTCATTCTACAAATCATTT
Source organism: Anaerobutyricum soehngenii (assembly GCF_009697165.1). Taxonomy (NCBI): domain Bacteria; kingdom Bacillati; phylum Bacillota; class Clostridia; order Lachnospirales; family Lachnospiraceae; genus Anaerobutyricum; species Anaerobutyricum soehngenii. The sequence goes on from NZ_VULP01000008.1 coordinate 61,503, forward strand.
AAAAAAATAAGAGAGAGGAGTTTGTCCAGAAATCTACGATTTTTATTCAGATAAAATCTCCAGAAGAAATGCGTCAATTCTTCAGAATTTAATTTCCCGGAAAGTCATATCCTTCTGGTACATACCACGTTGCCAACTGTAGATTTAGAATAGCCAGAAAAAAGAAAAAATAATACATCCCAGATGCGGCTTCGGAGCGTGTTTAAGATGCGGATGAGTATCTTAAACACAGCGACTACAGAGCAGATGGGATGTATTATTTTTTCTTTTTTCGTCTATTACCAAATCTACAAATCAGTATCTATTGGAATAATGGTGTTGAGTAATATCTATCGCCGTTATCTGGAAGGAGTACTACGATAGTCTTTCCTTCATTCTCCGGACGTTTTGCAACTTCTACGGCTGCATATAACGCCGCTCCTGAGGAAATACCTGTAATAATACCTTCTGCTTTGGCAAGTTCTTTCCCGTATTCAAATGCTTTTTCATTCTCTACAGGGAAAACTTCATCATAAATCTTTGTATTTAATACATCTGGAACGAATCCTGCACCGATTCCCTGAATCTTATGTGCGCCGCCATGTCCCTGTGATAATACAGGAGATGTTGCTGGCTCGATTGCGATGACTTTCACATCTGGATTCTGTTCTTTTAAGTATTCTCCGATACCAGTTACTGTTCCGCCAGTACCAACACCAGCTAAGAAGATGTCTACCTTACCCTCTGTGTCATTCCAGATTTCTGGTCCAGTGGTTGCCTTATGTGTCGCAGGATTCGCCGGATTTACAAACTGTCCAGGAATAAAGCTTCCAGGAATCTCTTTGGAAAGCTCCTCTGCTTTTGCGATTGCTCCTGACATTCCCTTTTCGCCTGGAGTCAGAACAATCTCTGCACCGTAGGCTTTTAAAATATTTCTTCTTTCTACACTCATAGTTTCCGGCATAGTAAAGATAGCTTTGTAACCTTTTGCCGCTGCGATTGCTGCTAAACCAATTCCTGTGTTACCAGAAGTAGGTTCAATAATTGTGGCACCTTCTTTTAAGAGCCCCTTCTTTTCTGCATCTTCAATCATTCCGTTTGCAATACGGTCTTTTACACTTCCTGCTGGATTAAAATATTCAAGTTTTAATAATAATGTTGCTTTTAATCCTAACTTTTTCTCTAAATTTACTGCCTCAACTAAAGGTGTATTTCCAATTAATTCCTGAATTCCTTTATAAACCTTTGCCATGATAAGCGCCCCCTATTATTCTGCTACAGCTTTGAAAGCTTCATCTAAGTCTTCAATGATATCATCAATATGTTCTGTTCCGATAGATAAACGGATTGTATTTGGTTTAATTCCCTGATCTGCCTGCTCCTGCTCATTAAGTTCTGCATGTGTTGTAGATGCCGGATGGATTACCAAAGATTTTACATCAGCTACGTTAGCAAGTAAAGAGAATAATTCCAGATTATCAATGAACTTTCTTGCTGTCACATCATCACCTTTAATTTCAAATGTGAAAATAGATCCAGCGCCATTCGGGAAGTATTTCTTATATAATCTCTGCTGTTCAGGATCTTCAGATACAGAAGGATGATTAATCTTCTCCACTAATGGCTGATTCTTTAAGTACTCTACAACTTTAAGAGCATTCTCTACATGACGTTCTACACGTAAAGAAAGTGTTTCTAAGCCCTGTAAGAAAACAAATGCATGAATTGGAGAAAGTGTTGCTCCGGTATCTCTTAAAAGAATCGCACGAATTCTTGTAACAAATGCGGCAGGTCCTGCTGCATCTACGAAGCTGATTCCATGATAGCTTGGGTTTGGTTCAGTAAGCTGTGGAAACTTACCAGATGCTTTCCAATCAAACTTACCACCATCTACGATAACACCACCAATACTTGTTCCATGTCCGCCAATAAACTTAGTTGCGGAATGAATAACGATGTCTGCTCCATGTTCTAATGGTCTTAAAAGATAAGGTGTTCCGAATGTATTATCAATTAATAACGGAATGTTATGTTTGTGAGCAATCTCTGCTACTGCTTCAATATCTGTTACCTCAGAGTTTGGATTTCCAAGTGCTTCTATATATAACGCCTTTGTATTTTCTTTAATTGCTGCTTCAAATTCTTCTGGTTTTAAAGGATCAACGAAAGTTGTCTCTACGCCGTAGTCTACTAATGTGTGAGCAAGTAAATTATATGTACCGCCATAAATATTTTTAGCTGCTACAATGTGGTCACCTGCTAAAGCTACATTCTGAATAGCATATGTTACTGCTGCTGCTCCGGAAGCTGTTGCTAATGCTGCAACACCACCTTCAAGGGCTGCAACCCTCTGCTCGAAAATATCTACTGTAGGATTTGTTAATCTTCCGTAAATATTACCTGCATCTTTTAAACCAAAACGATCTGCTGCATGCTGTGAATTATGGAATACGAAAGAAGATGTCTGGTAAATAGGTACTGCTCTTGCATCTGTTACAGGATCTGCACTTTCCTGTCCAACGTGTAACTGTAATGTTTCAAATTTAAAATCTCTATCCTTATATGTTTTCTTTGCCATTTTCTTATCCTCCATATTATGTACTCTTTATATTTTAATCTTTAAATTTCTAATTAAATATTCTCTCTACAACAGCAGCACATACACATTCGATCATCCTTATGTATGAATTTTCTCTTTGAATTTACTAAATTCATGTCTGCCACCTCTCTTTGTTTTGTGTTTCTTTGTTTCATGGGCTTATCATACCAGAAGTATCCTACTATGTCAATAGGAAATATATGATTTTTATTTTTTTCTTTTTTATCCCATGATTTTCCTGTAAAATACAAAAGTCATCATGAGCAGCTTGTAATATTCTTCTAATCTTCTTCCTGGTAATAAAAATTTCCGCGGATACCTTTTGAACCAAAGTAATTAATGAATGCTTCCGGATCTTCCTTTTTAATATCCATAACTAACACCCTCGTCGCATCCGAATTCACCACACTGTAAAGCATTGCTTTTTCTTCATTTTTATAACATCCAATACCCTTAAATAAAGTTGCATCATGATTCGTCTTTTTCAAGATAATATTATAAACTTCATCCGGCTTCTTCGTAATAATAAACAAAGTATCTTTATCATATCGTTTATACATCATATTAATCATCTGTGTAGATGCATACTGGAAAATAATAGAGTACAATGCCACATTCATACCATAAATACATCCTGCAATAAGAAGAACTGCAACATTTCCCATAAAAATATAGTTCCAGACACTGATTCCCTTTTTCTTGGAGATTATCATACTGATAAAATCCGTTCCACCACTTGTCGCATGACTATTTAAAATAAGAGCAATTAATGTTCCATTAATAATCCCACCAAAAATAGAAATCAACAATAAATCATCCGTAACAAAATGAGAAGGAATCGCATCGACTGCGATACTGGTCACAAAAATGCAGAGAACCGAACGAAGTGTATACTTTTTACCAACTACCCGGTAACATATCGTTGCCGGAACTGCATTAAGAAGTATACTGAATAATGAATATGGCACACTGATATGCAAAAATGTTCTGCAAATATGCTGCAGAAGCAAGGAGATTCCTGTCGCACCTCCCGGCAGCAGATTTCCCGCATTTACAAAAACATTTACATTCACCGCATATAAAATCGAAGCCACAATAACAATCAGCGAATCTTTTATGTCCCTTCGAATTTCCAGCTTATGATATAATTCCTCTCCCATCTTCTGTTTATCAAGAATCTCTGAATCAGGAACCAGTTCCTCTTTGAGTTCTTTTTTTAAATCTTCTCTCAATTCTTTTATTGGTACTTTCTTCATATAAATCCTCCAATCAAATGTATATTCCATTTATCGAATCTCATTATAATACAGAATCTATATCTTTGATACCTCTATATATAATTTTTATTTTAAGTTCACCAAATACGCTTCTTTCTCATTCGTAAGCAATAATTTTCTTTCCTTTTTTGCAACATACATCTCTAATGTCCCCCGAATTTCTTCCGGTATGTCCAATTCTCTATAAGCATCCTCCTGCAAATTATAAAGATAATACACATCATCGGAATCTGTTCCTAATAAAACATAATCTCCATTAATCTGCATTATATGAACATCTTCTGCCTGTTTTAAAGGAATTACCTTCTTTTGTTTTGTTATAAGATTCTCTATTTCTAGCTGCTTTTTCTTCATATCACACTGATAAGTCCAGCAGCCTTTAATATCACCATATTCAGGATATACTTTCACTTTTCCAGTTTCAAGATCAATATAATTTAGTCGATAGAATTCGGTATTGTTTTTGGTAAATGCATCTCCAACAGCGGCAATATGGTCATCATTAATGAAATCATATTCATTAGAAAGTGCATAGCCTGAAAGTCCTTCTACTTTTCTTTCCGTTTCGTTTTCTGTGTTAAAGACAGTCCAATATGATTTGCTGTGATTGATTAAGATATATTTTCCATCTGGAGACATGCTCATATTCATTCCGTCCCCAGGTTTTGCGACCTGTCTACATTCTCCACTTTTTAGATTTACGCAAAGAATTTGTTCATTTCCTTTGGCATTTTCTACGGAAAGGTAAACTTCTCCCTGCTTATTTATCTGATCAAATACCTGCACTAGATTTTCGCTGTAATTATAGCCGAAAATCTCCTGACCGATGATGGAATATTGGAAAAAGAATGTATTTCTCTTATAACTGCCCGAAAAGGATTGCATTGGCAATTTGCTAAGCTTGCCATCTTTAATGCTATAAACTTTCTCTATAATTTCATCGGAATCTCCTTCTGTTTTACTCTCATAAATAAAACTTTCATTCGTTCCCACAATCTGAAGACTATCTTTCATTGGTACTTTTTCAATTTGTGAAACGGAGTCTTGCCCTTCATCTGCTTTGTTATTTCTTCGGCGAACTCTTCCTGTTTCTTCCTCATTACTTCTGCCATTTTTTCCTTTCTGATTATCAGAAGAACTTTTTATCTGAAATGTCTGCTCAATCCAATCACGAAAAACAGTAGAAACTCTAGCCGCTGTCTGTACTCCAATGCTCAGCACTATAACACAGATTACAATTGCTACAGCAACTCTTACACCAGACAGCTTTCTCATATCTTTTTCTGTGTTTTCTGAAGAATTTACAAAGAAAAATCTTCGAATCATTGATGGTTTTCTTTTTTGAATATCTTCTGCCGCTTCCCTAATAAAGCGATCCTCACAGGCATCAATCGCACGAAACAGTTCCTTTTTATCCATCAGATCAACTCCTTTTCCTGCAAATATTGCTGCAACTTTTCACGAAGTCTGGCAAGTCGCATAGAGGCTGTTTTTTCTGTGATTCCATAGTCTTTTGCGATGTCTTTTACCGGCTGCAAAAACCAGTAGCGACGTAAAAATAGAATTCTTTTTTTCTCTGGAAGTTCAGAAAGAAACATATTAATTGCCATTTGTAACTCTTTAAATTCTACAGCTTCAGATGCTTCTGTTCCATCACTCACACATTCTTCCAGCTCATCAAGCGAAGCTTCATACTCACTGTTTCGCTTTTTTACATGATTAAATTCATATTTTTTCAGAGAAAGATTTTTTATAATCCGGCATATGTACGCCTTAAATGGGTTTGGTTCTTTCGGAGGAATCTTATTCCAGAGTGTAAGATATGTATCGTTCACACACTCCTCACTGTCCCTTGTATCATTTAAAATATTGATGGAAATCGAATGACACAGCTTTCCATACTTTACATCAGTCTGCTCAATCGCATTTTCAGAACGCTTAAAATATAAAGCAATAATTTCTTTATCTGTCATATTGTTCACTCCTTTATTTCTCAAGATTCACCAAATAGACTTCTTTTTCATTTGTAAATAACAACGCATTTTCTTTTTGTGAAAAATACACTTGTAACATATACCGTAACTCTTCCGGCGGATTTAATTTCACTGCTGTTTTCTCTTTTATGTTGCAAAGATAAGAGGGCAAATCTTCCTCATTCCATATGAGAAAATAATCTTTATAAATGGATATGGAATAAGATGGATTTGTCTCTATATTTTTCATCAAAAATTCTTTACCTGTAACTATATTCTGAAATAATGCTGTTTTCTTTTTTACACTATAATCGCAATTCCATTCTGGAGTCACATTTCCACATTCGGTATATTCTTTCGTTTTTCCTGTAGAAATATCTGTGTAATATAAAGTTTCATAATCTCCTTCATTATTTACCTTGCCACCTACTGCAATGTGCGTAGTATCTATAAAGTTCAATGTATCAATTTCCAAATTTTTATTCTCTAGCTTTTCCAGGTTCTTTTCTTCCTTTGTCTGTAAATCAAAAGAAGTCCACTTTCTCTTTACACTTCCATCCGACTGGATGAGATTATATTGCACCAACGCATATCTGCCATTCGGTGCCATCACAAAGTCAATCACTGTTTTTGAAGCCAGCTCACTTTGTATTTCACCAGTTTTTAAATTAATTGCAACAAGACGTTTCCCATTTTGACTAGAATTTTGCCTATATTCTTTTGCAGAAGTCTCAAGAACTGCATAAATGGTATTCTTCTGCATTACTGGAAAAACTTTTTCTACCGCTCCATGTATGTTGTAGGCAAAAATCTCGTTATCAATCGTTGAATATTCAAAAGAAATTTCTAAATGCTTATAATGTCCCTCAAATTTCTTCTTCAAAAGTTCCTTTTGTTTTTTTCCCTCAATCGAAAATACCTTCTCCATTTTTTCTTCTATTCCATCATAACTTGTTTCATAGCGTAACATCTTTACTAAGTTCTTCCATAAAATCTTCGGACTTTTTCTTTTCCTGTGCCTCTGTTTTTGGCTTATGGGTATATGTCCATGCATAATTATATACAAGCTGACTTTGATTAAAAGAAGAAAATTCTTCTTCCGTCACAACTGCAGCTCCAAATTTTACTGCATCAAACATTGTATCATTATTATTTTGAAACAAGGCACTGTAATCTGAGAGAGCAACCAGTCCTGTTATTTTCCATTTTCTTTTTCCACTTTGCAAACTGTCTCCCACAGATAATTTATTATTATCCGCATACATTCTGTCAATTGCAATTTCTCCAGTTTTTTCTGGCAGCTTCCCTTTCATCAGACAGACTTTATCCACCTTCGTCCTGTTTTTAAAAATACGAAGTGTTGTCCCGTTAAGCAATGCTTTTTCTACATAAAAATTCTCATAAAGTGTTACCCCTTTTTTTTCGATATCTTCCTGTTGATTTTTATATATTTTTTCTTCTGTTTCAAACTTTCCATCTTCAATATTATATTTTTGAAAGCTGTTGTTATATGCTGTTAACATACTTCCATCGGCCACTAAAAATCCGGACACAAAACCGATTGTTGCAGCCATAAGGATGAATACAACCAAATACTTCCCGATTTCTTCTCGAAGTTCCCGAAAAAATCTTTTTCTTAAAGGATTCTTCATGCCCAATCACCTACCATTCCAGTTCCATTGCCGGAATCTTCTGTTCATTCGTATAATTTTTCCGAATCATTCCATCTCTTAATTTTATAACACGATCTGCCATATCTTTGATTGCATCATTATGCGTTACCATCACAACTGTATTTCCATATTTTTGATTTACCGTTTCTATCAATCTTAAAATATCCTTTGACGTATTATAATCAAGTGCCCCTGTCGGCTCATCACAAAGCAGAATATCTGGATTCTTTACGATTGCTCTTCCAATTGCTGTTCTTTGCTGCTGTCCGCCAGAAAGCTGATTTGGAAGCTTACGCTGATGTTCATCAAGTCCTAATGTATGTAAAAGCTCATCAACATCAAGTGGTTTATCACTTAAATACGCTCCAACTTCAATATTTTCCCTTACCGTAAGATTCGGAATTAAATTATACATCTGAAAAATATAACCAAGGTGTATTCTCCGATACAAGGACAGTTTCTTCTCTGTCATATCCTCAATCTGCTCTCCTTCAATCGTTATACTTCCGGAATCTGCTCCATCAATACCACCAATGATATTTAACAATGTAGACTTTCCTGAACCAGAAGGTCCAAGCAAAACACAAAATTCTCCTTTTTCAATTCCCAGATCAATACCTTTTAATACATTAACCTGGCTGTCACCTATACCAAAAGACTTTTTAATCTGTTTTATTTCTAAAAACATAAGCACTAACACCTTTCTTTCTATTTTTATCTCAGTCGAGAAGACTCCCACCTCTTTCAGGTGGTGAGTGACAGCAAATTTGTCTCAGTGGGAGTCCAATCTCCGACTGAGATAAACGCTCCGCGAGGATGCGCAGTGATTCTGTAAAGAATATGTCAGCTTACGCTGACCAAAATCACGCGCCAAGTCTCGCGGCTGCTCGACTTGAATATAAGTTAGTATAAATTATCTTTTATACGTTTAGACTAATATTACTATCTTTATACTATTTTATGTTAGTTTTAACTTACCAAAATGTCAATAGCTTTTTCAAAACTTCTCCCTTTATTCAAACAACTTTTTATCTCTTAAAAAAACAAAAAACCTGAAAATTATAATATACAAAACTATAGTGCGGAGCCGATGAATGTAATAAAACATTCTTCATAAAGCTCTGTAATACAGTTTTATATATTATAATTTTCAGGTTTTCTATTATTTATCTGTTTTTCAATCTACAAGAGAAAATCCCTTTCTTTATTTGTTAAGCAAACAAAAATCAAAGATTCTTCAATACTTCCATTACTCCATTTTCATCGTTTGTCTTTTCTGTTACATACTTTGCCAATGATTTCAAAGTCGGATGTCCATTCTTCATACAGTAACTTTCACCACAGCTTTCTAACAAAGACATATCGTTTAAATAATCACCAAATGCCATTGCCTCTTCACGTGCGATACTATATTTTTCACAGATTGCTTTTACTGCATTTCCTTTTCCTTCTGTCTTGTTTGCAATGTCTATCCAGCTTGCACCGGATAAAACCGTACTCAGATTTTTACCGACATTTTCAAAATATTTCATGGATTCTTCTGCTTTTTCTTTCTTAAAATAAACAGCTACTTTTACGATTGCATCATTTTTCACAGCTTCCCTTAAGTCCTTCACGATTGTTTTACGCTCATAATACATTTCTACGTTATAACGGATCTCCTCGTCTGGTTCTGTGACATATGCTGACTTCGCCCCACAGACAACTGCTGTTGCATAAGGAACTTTTTCAATCAGGTCAATACAGTTTAATACATCCTGCTTATCCATTTCATCTTTAAAAATGACCTCACCTTTTTCAAATACAAGACCACCATTTTCTGCAATGAAAGTAAGCTTGTCTCTGATTTCCATAAAGTCTTTTTCTAAAGTATAATACTGTCTTCCACTAGCAATCACTACTTTTATTTCCGGATGCTTTTCTACCCATGGAATAAATTCTGCCGGTTTTTCCTTTTTACTGTTAAGTAATGTTCCATCCATGTCCAGTGCAACTAATTTTATGTTCATTCTGTTCTCCTTAAATCAAACCATGTTCTATACAATAATAATAAATTCCCTCTTCCGTAACATCCCCGCAAATGACATCTGCCGCTGCCTTCACATCTTCTGTCGCATTGCCCATCGCAACACCAATCCCTGCTGCCTGCAGCATTTCGATATCGTTTGAACCATCACCAAATGCAATCGCATTCTCTTTTTTCAAGTGATAATATTCTAAAACTTTTTCTACGCCAACGCCTTTATTTCCTTTTGCCGGTGTAATATCTGCTGCTCGTGGCCACCAGGCAGTAATTCTTGCACCATCTACATCTTTTAACAGTGCTTCATACTCTTCCTTACCACAGCCAACCATGAGCTGATATACCTTCCCATTCATGATTTTTTCAAAATCATCCGCTACCTTTACCTTTTGCTTTCCGATAGCAAAGTAATCCGCCAAGTCTTTATCACAGCCGTTCGCAGCACATCCTTCTACGTTTGCAACAGAAATCGGACGATTAATTGCGGCAGCATTTGCAACAATTTTCCTCACATCTTCAATTAATATTGGATTTTCAAAAATAACTTCATCTTTTGTATAACAATAAGATGCGTTAAAAGCTAAAAAGACATCAAAATCAATTCCCGGAAAAGTCGGAACCATATATGGACCTCGTCCTGTCGCAATACATAAAATAATTCCATTCTTTTTCAATCGCTTTAATGTCTCGATCATCTTAGGAGAAATTATCTTCTTCTCCATGTCAACTAAAGTTCCATCCACATCAAAAAAGGCTATTTTTATATCTTTTGCAGCATCTTTTTTCATATATTTCTCCTGGTATATTCTTCTGATTTTTTACACAACACTCCTATTATTTTACAGCTTTTTGTTTTCCTGTCAAGTAGAAATTATCCTATGAGTAATTTCCGCAACTCTCTCCTCTTCTCTATGTCCAGTTTTAAAAAAATGCGTGTAATCACATTTTTGATATATCCATAGGAATAATTCATCTGCTCGGCAATCTCCTTATTTTCCATTCCCTGTGCAACAGCCAGGGCAACTTTCCATTCAACTGGTGTTAGTTTTTCCTGTATTCTCTTTCTGTTTTCCTGAATTTGCGTATCTATAACAGTCTTTCGTGAATTTTGCGCACTTCTTGCAAGATGCATCTCTACTCTCGCAAGAAGAACCTCTTTGGCAAAAGGCTTCACAATATAGTCTGTTGCCCCTGCTTTTAACCCTTTTACTTCATAATCCGATTCTGAAAATCCTGTAAGAAAAATAACCGGTACTTCTTCACATCCTGGAATTCCTTTTATCTTTTCTAACGTCATATATCCATCCATTTCCGGCATAGCAATATCAAGCAATATCAAATTGGGAATAATCCCCTTTTTTAATAACGTAATTCCCTGCTTTCCTCCTTTTGCCACACTGACACTGTATAAATCAGAAAGTATTTCTTCGGCAGTTTTTAATAAAATAATATCATCGTCTATAATCAATATGCTTTTTTTAATCATAGCCTTTCTCCCATTCTTCCATAAGCTGTTCCGCTTCATCAAACTCTAAATTCCGAACGGATTTCTGTATCTTTTCCAATTGTTTTCTTTGGTCTGCATCCTTTTCTAAAGATAATAATATTTCTATCTGTTCTTCTGCGTATTTTCCCTGATATCTTCCAATCGCACAAAGAAGCTTTTTCTTTGCTTCTTTATATTTTTTCTCAAAACCTTCATTGCAACCATCTCCTTCAGCCTGCTTTGGACTATCCTTTGCGCTATTTTTTAAAAGAAACGGTTCTGTATATTTGATAAAAAAGCATATGCCCTGTACCACCCGCTCCCACTCAAAAAATAAAAGGGGGATTGCTTTATTTATGTAGTTCACATCTTGGAGCTTTCCTTTTTTCTCCATTGTAAAAGATAATTCATAAAGTTCTATTGCACCTATAGCCCTGGCATTACTTTTTAAAGTATGAAGCAATCCTGTCATATTTTTTATTTCATTTTGCGTCTGCTGCAATCTCTCGAAACTCTGAATTAACTGTTCTTTATTGGGCACATAGTATTCCACAAACAGTTCTGCTAACCTTCTATATTGCGAAATACTCCCACTTAGCAAACGTAATCCCTCTGAAAGTTCAATATCCCATTGTTTCATCTTCTGTTTCAATTCTAAAATCTGTTTTTCCTCTATTTTCCATTCTTCCCTTGCATCCTTTTCTCTTGAAATCAAATTTGCAGGAATGAATTGCAGCAATATCTCCTCTAGTCTATCCCACATAACCGGTTTTGAAAGATAATCCGCAAAACCTTCTGAAAGAAATTTCTGTCGAATACCTGTAGAAACATCAGCAGTAATAGCGATTATCGGCACTTCCTGTCCATTTTCCTCCTCTCTCAACTTGTGAAATGTTTCCATTCCATCCATCTCTGGCATCATATAATCAAGAAAAATCAAGTGATATTTTTTGCTTCTAACTTTTTCGATACATTCTAATCCACTACCTGCTTTATCTAACTGCATACTCGTTCTTTGCAAAAGAGATGCAAGCACCTGAAGATTCTGCTGGCTGTCATCCACGATCAAAACCTTCGCTTTCGGTGCAAAAAATCGTTTTCGGTCTTCCGATACCTTTTTACTTTCTTCGAAATTCCACTTCCCGATTTTCTCTTCTCCTGTACTTTTTAGCGGCAGACATACTGTAAATCGGCTTCCTTTCCCGTAGATACTCTCTGCATAAATCTGTCCTCCCATCTGTTCACAAAGTTCTTTTGCTATCGTAAGTCCTAAACCGCTTCCCTCAATATTTCTGTGCCGCTTCATATCCACACGTGTAAACATATCAAATAGTGTGTCCATATCCTCTTTTCGAATCCCGATTCCTGTATCTTTTACTGAAAAAATGATTTGGTCTCCGCTTGCATTAATTTCTAATGTAACCCGTCCTTCTTCCGTATATTTTACAGCATTGCTTATTAAATTTAAGATAACCTGCTTCGTATGTAACACATCTCCTGTCAAATACTTCGGCAGTTCTTCTTCCGCTTCAATAACAAAATCTATTTTTTTTGCCTCTGCCTGCTTCGTTCCAATCATCCATATTTCCTGTATAAGCTGTCTTAACTCAAACTTTTCTTCTGTAATATCCAGCTTTCCTGATTCAATTCTGGTAATATCCAATATGTTATTGATAAGTGATAATAAATATCGGCCTGCCTTCTCCACACTTTCTGCATACTGAACAATTTCTTTTGAGGCAGATTCCCTTAAAATCATTTCATTCATCCCAAGCATTACATTGATTGGTGTTCGGATCTCATGACTCATATTTGCAAGAAAGATACTTTTCGCCTGGTTTGCTTCCATCGCTTCTTCCCTTGCCTGCGTAAGAAAAATCTGCTGTTTTCTATAAATACGAAAATGAAAATACATTGCAGCGCCTAAAGATACACTCGCTACAACAACACCGGTCAATACATCAGCTACAATTTCTTTTTCTGAATGAAACCAGCTAACACAGACAGGGTAATAATAGGCGATTCCCATCGTAGCAATATAAATAACCAGCTCCAGTAAAACACTGAAAAACATCAGCCAGCCTTCTAACATAAAAACAGTAAATAAAACTCCGAAAATATAAAAGGACGGCATTCCTCCTTTATATCCCCCACTCTTAAAAAACATAAACGGAAATAAAATCATAAAAATTACAACTATCGTTATAAAATAACATCTTTGATATTTCTTCCTGTAATATGCGTAAAAAAGAAGCATGAGCGAAAGAACTGCAATTCCTGCATTTATAATAAGTATCCGCTTATCTCCATTGTTTAAATACGAAAAAACTCCATTACAAAGGCTGATGATACACCCAAGCGATGCCAAGACATTAAATAACCTCACTCGAAAGGGCAGATTCGACTGATAAAGTACTTTTCCAATTTCAAATAATCTTTTTCTATCCATAGTCTATTCCTTTTTTATATTTTTATAGTTCTATATCTATCCTTATAATTATATGATGTCACGAATTACTACGTAAATCTCTGCTTTCTCATATTTCGCGGATTCCAACGTCAAACACCTTATCGTTCACGCACGAACGGAGCTTTGATCTTTTAACCCTGATATCAATCATATTTTACCATAAAAAATGTGTTTGCACTGATAAGATTATGGACAGTCTTGGTATTTCTACAAAAAAAGAAATTCTTATAAGCAGCAAAATCAAACTTATAAGAATTTCCTTTCTTTATATTCTATTCTCCTGGATGACTTGAAATTACCTTTCCGGCATTCCATAACATTACTGTCTTTTTAGCGGCTTCTAGTCGTTCTTCTTCCGAGTGGAAGTCAATGGTCACAGAATGGCATCCACAATCCAGACACATTACATAATATCCACAGCCACTTTCTTCTTCTAACAATGATCCACCATCACATAATGGACAGTCATGAATCTCTAACATTTCTTCAATATCCATAATTAGCCTCTTTCTGTTGTTCTTTTTATTTTTTCAAACACATTATAACACTGTTTTTTTCAGTTGTCATGTGATTCGCATAATGAATTTTTTTTAAAACAAACAGTATGTAGATGAGGTATTAACTTTACGTTATGCGTTTGTCTTATTTATTTGCACTATCTGCATCTACTACAGACTGAATCTGTTTCATAAGTGCATCATAGTTATCCTGATTATCAATTCCTCCAACCATTGGCTCACCTACAACATTCCCTTTTCTGTCTACAAGAATTGTTGTCGGAAATGCCATAATCTCAGAGGCATATTTGCCTGCATCTGAATTAGCATCCAGTGCGAAATTACGATATTTTGCACCTTGGCTTTCAAGAATTTTCTTCGCTTCTTTTATTGTAGATTCCTTTCCGTCAAAAGTATCGGTATTCACTCCTACAACTTCCCCTCCCATTGACTTGATCGCATCATTTAATTCATTAAGCTTTGACAATTCTGCTACACAAGGCTTACATCCTGTAAACCAGAAATTCATAACCGTTACTGCATTTTTAGAAAAAAGACTTTCATCAACATCATTTCCATCAAAATCTTTTCCTGAAATATTATTGAATGCGATTATATCATCATCTTCGGATTCGGAAGCACCTGATGCATCCAGTTTGTTTTCGACTTCCGTTATCTGTTCTTCTATTCCCCGGATTGTCTCTATATCTTCTTTTAATGTTTTCAATTCATCATCCGTAAAAGACTTTTTGTTTGCTTCCACCGTAGAAGCAAGATAATCGGCATAGTCACCTGAACCGGCATCTGTTTTGGACATCTTGCTAAATACTTTTTCCCAGACATCTTTGTGTTTTTCAAAAATCTGGTTTTCCTGTTGATATAAATCATCCAGTTTTGCCTGCAGGTCTTCTGTCTTATCTGTCCCTTCTGACACAGATGCAGAATCTGCTTTTCCCGAATCCCCCTTTCCTGTACATGCAGTAAATGATAATGCTACACAAAGTGTAAGGATCATAATGATAGTTTTTCTTGTTTTCATGGTAAAAAACCTCCTTTTTATTTGTCATTAAATTTTATAAACTGATAGTGAATCGCATCTTTAGGACAAGCTTTCATGCAGGCTCCGCATCGTATACATTCCGGATGATTTGGAGTCTTTATGACGTTAACATCCATTTTGCATGCTTTTGTACATTGATGGCATCCGACACATTTCTCATCCTCAATCTTAATGCTAAGAAAAGATATCTTATTGAATAAAGAATAAATTGCGCCAAGCGGACAGATCCATTTACAAAATGGTCTGTAAAACAGAATGCTAAGCATGATTACTGTGATTAAAATAATCAATTTAAAAGAAAACAGTTTTCCAAGCGCTGAGCGAATGGCAGCATTTCCAAGCGACAGAGGTATCGCTCCTTCTAAAACTCCCTGAGGACAAATATATTTACAGAAGAACGGATCTCCCATTCCAATAGAATTTGTTACAACTACCGGAAGAAGTATAACAAAAACTAAAAGAATTATATATTTAAGATACCTTAGAGGCTTGAGCTTTTCTGTAGAAAACTTTTTCCCCGGAATTTTATGAAGTAAATCCTGAAACCACCCAAATGGACACAAGAACCCACATATAAATCTCCCGAAGACTACACCAAGTAAAATGAAAAATCCTGTTATATAGTACGTAAATTTAAACTTTGATGAACCTACGACTGCCTGAAAAGCTCCGATTGGACAGGCACCTGCTGCCGCAGGACAGGAATAACAATTCAATCCTGGCACACATACTGTTTTTGCATTTCCCTGATATATTCTTCCCTTAAATAGATTAGGGATATGTATATTGGTAAGTAATGTGGCAGCTGCCTGTATCCAGCCACGTAACCTGGCTATTTTTTTTGATATTACATTTGTTTTTTTATCCAATTCCTACACACTCCAGACATAATTTTATTGCTTTACTAAGCACAACCGTAGCTTCGCCTCTAACAGCGCCGTAGCCCATCATGCTCACACCAGCGATAAGTAAAATAAACTGTGATATTTTCCTGTATTTCAAGATTAGTATTACTCCTTTCTTATGCTATGTAGTATTCTATTTGTCTTTGTTGACCTGCTGACTTTTGTATTATACAATAGATGATGTAAAATTTCTGTTAAGCGAATGGAGAGATTATTTTGAGATTATTAATTGTTGAGGATGAAAAGAAATTATGTGATACCATCGCAAAAACTCTGTACCAGGCAGGTTATGAAGTAGATACCTGCTATGATGGTGATGAGGCACTTGATTATATTTTGGCAGAGAACTATGATCTAATCGTGCTTGATCTTAATCTGCCCGGCACAGATGGTATGGATATTCTAAAAGAACTCCGAAAGGAAAACGAAGAAACAAAGGTTCTCATTTTATCTGCAAGAAGCCAGATTGTGGATAAGGTTGAAGGCTTAGATGCCGGGGCTAATGATTATATGGAAAAACCTTTTCATTTGCAGGAATTAGAAGCCCGTATCCGAAGTCTGACAAGACGTAAATTTATACAAAAAGACATTTGTCTGCATTGTGGAGAGATCAAGTTTGATACGAAAAAACGGGAAGCATATGCGAAAGAGACGCTTGTATCTTTAACCAGAAAAGAAAATGGGATTTTAGAATATTTACTTCTTAATCAAGGCAGACCTGTCAGCCAGGAAGAACTTATTGAACATGTCTGGGATGCATCTGTAGACAGTTTTAGTGGATCTATCCGGGTACATATGTCTTCTCTTAGAAAAAAGTTTAAAGTTGTGCTTGGTTATGACCCCATCGTAAACAAAATAGGGGAAGGTTATAAGCTCGTGGAGGCTGTATCATGAAAAAAATATCACTTCAGTGGAGACTCACTATTATAACAACGTTACTGATTGCAATAATATGTGGATGCCTTACTATATTTATCTACAAAAATGGAGTCTACTATATCGACTCCCTGCAAAATACTGTAGATGCCAAAAGTGAAAATAACAGTAGAAATAATTCAGATAAAATCTATATCCGTATTCCGGATGAAGACTGGAATAATTTCGCAAAGAATTTTTCAATCCAGGTGTATAACAACAAAGCAGACTACAAAAGAAATAGCCTTATATTTTCAACATTGCTCTCCCTTCTTGGGGGTGTTCTTACCTTTTTCATTAGCGGTCATGCATTGAAACCACTATGTGATTTTTCCAAGAAAATTGAAGAAGTACAGGCACAAAACCTGTCGGATTCTCGAATAGAAGAAAGTAAAATTCCAGAACTGAATCAGCTCAGTACTTCATATAATAAGATGCTTGAACGTTTGTCGGAGGCATTTGAAATGCAACGGCAATTTACCGCCAATGCTGCGCATGAGCTTCGTACACCACTTGCTGTTATGCAACTTCAGATTGATCTTTATAATTCCACACAGCATCCGGACAATGATTCGTCTGCACAACAGACTATAAAAATGATTACCGAACAGACAGAGCGGCTCAGCAAAATGGTCAGGACACTTCTTGATATGAGTGAACTACAAACAATAGCACGAGATGAAGAAATCGAAATAGATGCACTGATTGAAGAAGTCCTTGCCGATTTAGAACCTCTTGCTCAGGAAAAAGACATAAGACTCACTGGAAAATGTGACAAAGTGATTTTAATAGGAAGCGATATACTTATCTACCGGCTGGTCTATAATCTTGTAGAAAATGCTATAAAATATAATATTTCCGGTGGTACGGTCACAGTAACAGCAACACAGCGAGACAAACATATTTATCTCGCTGTTGAGGACACTGGAAACGGAATTCCCGAAGAACTTAAAGAACGAATCTTTGAACCCTTTTTCCGTCTGGATAAATCCAGAAGCCGGGCACTTGGCGGTGTAGGTCTTGGTCTTGCACTCGTCCATGAAATTGTAAGGGTACATGACGGTAGCATTTTCGTTAAAGACAATGCGAACTCCGGCACAACTTTTGAGGTGATTTTTTCATAAATCCTTTTCGAATAAAGTTTCGAAAACACTTGTTTTATATAGTATCTCATGATACAATTATTATAAAAACATATGTTTATAAAGGAGAGTGTATTTTGATGAGCTATGGAAAGATAAGTGCAAAGCAGAAAGAGATACTGGAATATATAAAGCAATCCATTTTAAGCCATGGTTACCCACCGGCAGTTCGTGAAATCTGTGAAGCAGTTCATTTAAAGTCTACTTCTTCTGTACATTCTCACTTAGAGACTTTAGAGAAGAATGGATATATCAGACGTGATCCATCGAAACCAAGAGCAATTGAGATCATAGATGATAATTTTAACCTGACAAGAAGAGAACTTGTGAATGTACCTATTGTCGGAACGGTCACAGCAGGCGAACCAATCCTTGCAATCGAGAATATCCAGGGATACTTCCCAATCATGCCGGAGTTTGTAAACAACAAGCAGACATTTATGCTTAAGGTAAAGGGCGAAAGCATGATTAATGCAGGTATTTTTGACGGAGATTTTATTTTAGTAGAAGAAACACCAACTGCCTCAGATAATGATATTATTGTGGCATTATTAGAAGACTCTGTTACTGTAAAGAGATTTTATAAAGAAGAAGATCACATCCGCCTCCAGCCTGAGAACGATACGATGGATCCCATCATTATTCCACAAGGTGCCCCAATCTCTATTGTAGGTAAGGTTATCGGATTATATCGTGTATTTAAGTAATACTATGAATTTCATTACTTCTTCCTCATAATCACTTATATTATATAGAGGAAGAAGTAAAAAGAGTTCCCAGGACATCCACTCTGCAGAAGTATCTGTCCTGGGAACTCTTTTTAATTCTACTGTAAATCTTCTTTACTAATCTGTTTTCCATCTCTCCAGATTCTTTCCAAATCATAGAAAGCACGATCTTCTTTACTGAATACATGAACAATGATATCCTTGTAATCCATAAGAATCCAGTTTGCACTCTGGTATCCTTCAATCTGCTTTGCATCATATCCTGCTCTGCCAAGTGCTTCTTCTGCACTGTCAGCCATAGCCTGTACTTGATTACGGTTTAAACCATCTGCAATGATAAAATAATCAGCAAGAACAGATACTTCGCTGATATCTATAATTGTAATATCTTCTGCTTTTTTATCTTCTAATGCTTCTACAGCAAGAAGAGCCATTTTTTTAGATTCGTTCATGATTAATTCCTTTCTTTATAGTAATCATATGTTTTCTGTGTCATAGGATCAGTCACGCTTTTCTTTCTGGCAAGGTAGGCAATCGTATCTTCTAAAATAAGAAGCAGGCAGGCATCAATATCTTTAAATGCCAGTTCTCTTACTTTAGGCAGATCTTCTGCTTTATCTCTATTAGCCTCTATATAATCCGCAATAAAAACAATCTTATCGAGCAAAGACATATCCGGACAGCCTGTTGTATGCCAAATGATTGCAGAAAGTATTTCTGAATCAGTCACACCATATATTTCATTTGCAAAACATGCTCCAAGCTTTGCATGAAGTAGTTCCGGATTCTTTCGTTCGTAGTCTGAAACAGGAATTCCATAGCTTTCACACTTGGAAATCTTATCTTCAGAAGAAAGATATTTGGCACAATCATGAAGTAAACCTGCAATTCTTGCCTTCTCAATATCTACACCATACCGCATGGCAAGACAGGTACTGGTATATTCCACACCAATGGTATGTTCATATCTCTTTGAAGATAGTTTCTTTTTTAAATTTTCTTTTATTTTCTGTATTGGCATCATAGCTTTATTGCTCCTTTTTTTCTGCGTCCTGACCGTCTGGCTGATAAAGACCATGTTCATAAATATAATGCTCTACTTTATCAGGAAGAAGATATCGAATACTCTCACCATCTCTCACCCGTCTACGGATATCATTCGATGAGATTTCTAATACAGGAGAGTTTAAACGGTGTATTTCTGAATCATATTTATTCTCAATGTATTCAATCTGACTATTTAAAGAACTCCCTGTTCCGGCTCTCCCTGCTACTACGATTGTAGCCATTTTTAAGATTTGTTCCGGTTCTTTCCACGATTCAATATGATAAAGAGAATCTGCCCCCATAATAAAAAAGTATTCATAATCCGGATGGCGTTCGGTAAGGTGAGAGAGGGTCTCAACCGTATACGTGTTACCCTCTCTGTTAAGTTCTTCTTTAGAAAGCCGGAAATGCCCGTTATCTTCTATCGCAAGTTCTGCCATTGCTACTCTGTCCTCTTCCGTAACAGAATTGGAAATCTTTTTATAGTAAGGATTTTTCGTTGGCATAATCAAAATCTCATCCAGCTGAAATTGATGAAATGCTGTTTCTGCCAACAATAAATGTCCAAAATGAATGGGATTAAATGTTCCTCCCATAATACCTATTTTTTTATGATCTGCCATGACTTCATACCTGTATCTTTATGGTAATACGATTTTACTGTTTTCCTTCGCTGGTTTATATAATACAATCTTTTTACCGATAACCTGTACTACCTCAGAACGAGTTCTTTCTGCAAGAACTTCTGCAATTTCTCTTGTGTCATCAAAACAGTTCTTTAAAACAGATACTTTTACTAATTCTCTTTTATCAATTGCTTCGCGGATTCCCTCAATTACTTCTGGAGTAAGAGATGCTTTTCCAATCTGGAAAATAGGGTCCATTGTCATCGCCAGGCTTTTTAAATAAGCTCTTTGTTTGCTTGTCATAATATTTCCTTTCTATTCTATTTCTATTTTTCTATTTCTATATTTCTACTTCATTTTTTCTTTTTTTAATTGGTATTTATTTATAATAATCAAAGGCAAGGTTATATAACTGTACGGTATCCCCTTCTTCGATTCCCAGTTCCTCTAAACGATCTAAAATACCGTTTTCTTTCATAAACTTCTGGAAGAATTCAAATCCTTTTTCGGATTCTAAGTTCGTATATCCAAGCATACGCTCTACTTTAGGACCTTCTACACTGTATACGCCCGGTTCTTCCATCTTAACAACGATAGATTCCTGATCATCATCTTCCTGAAGTTCAAAGAAGTATTCCTGATCGAACTCAATCGGTTCTTCCGGTAATTCTTTTAAAAGATCATTAACATACCAAAGAAGTTCTTTTACACCCTGTCCACTTACTGCGGAAATCGGGAAAATCTTCATATCTTTGTCTGCGAAAGCTTCTTCAAGCATTTCAATGATCACTTCTCTGTCCTCTTCTGGCATCGCATCCATTTTATTGGCTGCGATTACCTGTGGGCGCTTGGCAAGTTCCGGATTATACGCCTCTAATTCTTTATTGATCGCTATGATATCTTCAATCGGATCTCTGCCTTCAACAGAGGCCGCATCTACAAGATGAATCATTACTTTCGTACGTTCAATATGACGTAAGAACTGATATCCAAGACCAACACCTTCTGAAGCACCTTCAATGATACCCGGAATATCCGCGATAACAAAACCGTTTCCTTCTGCTAAGTCTACTACACCAAGATTTGGATTAAGTGTAGTAAAATGATAATTGGCAATCTTTGGCTTGGCGTTTGTTACACGAGAAAGAAACGTAGACTTTCCAACATTCGGAAATCCAATCAATCCAACGTCTGCAATTACTTTAAGTTCTAAATCAACCCACAGTTCTTTTGCTCTTTGTCCTGGCTGTGCGTACTTTGGTGCCTGCATTGTTGCTGTAGCATAATGCTGATTACCCTTTCCACCACGACCACCTTTTAAAAGCACTACCGGTTCCGTACGATTTGCCATATCAAGAATGACTTTGCCGGTTTCTGCATCTTTTACAACCGTTCCTGCCGGCACTTTTAAAATCATATCTTCTCCGCTTGCTCCGGTACATTTCTTTTTCGAGCCTTCTTTTCCATCACCGGCACAATATTTTCTTTTATGTCTGTAGTCAACCAGTGTATTTAATCCAGGGTCAACTACAAATATTAAATCTCCGCCTTTTCCGCCGTCTCCGCCGTCCGGACCGCCGTCTGGTACATAAAGTTCTCTTCGGAAGCTGACATGTCCATCTCCGCCTTTTCCGGAGCGGATAAAGATGCGCGCACGATCTGCAAACATTACATACACATCCTTTCTATATATTTTTATCTATATTGTTGTCTATATATTTTCTGTTGTTGTATTTTGAAATATTGGTCAGAACCAGATTATAAATACATAGTTCTGCTAATTGAAATTTAATTTATAGTGAAATAATGCAGCTAAATATGCAATACTTCCAACATTCTACATGCATGCCCAAATAAATTTAAGCCGTCGAAAAATCACAAATAGCTACGGATATAATTTAAGAGTATAGAAGAAAAGCGGCTTCAAATCAAAACGCTTTGAAGCCGCTGATAAACAAGATTTAACTATGCCACTGGATGTACAGAGCACTGTTTTTTATCTCTGCCTTTTCTTTCGAAACGTACTACACCATCTACTAATGCAAATAATGTATCATCTCCACCGCGTCCTACATTAACGCCTGGATGAATCTTTGTACCACGCTGTCTGTAAAGAATATTACCAGCTTTTACAAATTGTCCGTCTGCTCTTTTCGCACCAAGTCTCTTGGACTCAGAATCACGTCCGTTCTTTGTGGAACCAACACCTTTCTTATGTGCGAAGAATTGAAGGTTCATTTTCATCATAGTCGTTACACCTCCCTTGTTATAACTTTTAACCAGATATCATACTGTTCTTCAATAGAATGAACTCCAAGATCAAAGGAATTCATCAACAACAATGCTTTGTCGCTGAGAGGATTCTTAAAAGTAACCTGAACAAGTCCAAGTTCTTCCTGTTCTGTCACCTCAAACTCATCATCAGTAAACATATCAAGACTGTTTACCAGATTAATTGTCAGTACAGATACAGAACAGCAGACTAAATCTGCTCCCTCTTCTACACTGTCAGCATGACCAATTACCTGAAATCCTTTATACTGATTCTCAGGCTTTTTGTAGATAGTAATCTGAATCATATCTCTACCAGTTTTTGTTTAACAAACTGTCTCGTCTGTTTCTGCTCACTTAACCTTAATTAAGCATTAATTTTTTCAATCTTAACTTTAGTATAAGGCTGTCTGTGACCCTGTTTTTTGTGGTAGCCTGTTTTTCTCTTGTACTTGTAAACGATAACTTTTTTATCTTTACCGTCTTCAACTACAGAAGCTTCTACTGTTGCACCTGCAACAACAGGATCTCCCACCTTAGTCTCTTCTCCGCCTACAACTAAAACCTGGTCAAATGTATAAGCAGATCCAGCTTCAACACCAAGCTTTTCAACTTTGATTACGTCGCCTTCGCTTACTTTATACTGTTTACCACCTGTTGCAATAATAGCGTACATATGGCACCTCCTAATAATTACTCGCCAGTTTTGGTGTTCTGTTATGAAACTTATACCGAACTGTGCGGCATACGGCTATTATAATAACAGCCATTCGATATAATGTCAAGTGTTTTTTATAAAAACTCTTTAAAAAACTCTTTGAAAATTTTTTAGTTTTTTTGCATTTTCCTGCAAACAGTTATTTGTTCCAAAAGAGGCCTTCTGACTTTACTCCGGGTCATCTCTACAAGATTTAATGCAGTCATATCTACAACATTACAGTGTATCCTGTCTTTTCTACATTCATTCTCTAATAAAAGTAGTAATTTTTCTTTCTGTTTTTCGTCTTTCATATTGATAAAATCAATCATAATGATACCGGAAATATTCCTCAGGCGGATCTGTCTTGCGATTTCTTTCGCGGCTTCACGATTTATTTGATAAAATAAAGTATCTTCCTGACGCTTTTTCTTTAACACACTTCCGGTATTTACATCAATTACAGTCATTGCCTCTGTATGTTCAATTACAAGACTTGCTCCGGATTTTAGCCATATATATTTGCCATAAGCTTCTTCATAATAATGAGCAAAACGATACAGGTTATAAAGGGAATAGGTATCTTCATAAAAAGTAACAGATATTTCATCAAAAGAAGTATCCTTTTTATAATACTCCTGCAATTCTTCATATATTTCCTTACTGTCTGTCAAAATCTCATCTAAGGCTTTTGCCGGCAGTTCTTTCCCAAGAGTAATATAATACGGCGGTTCTTTGTATAAAAGAGTCTTTCCCACAGCAATCTTCGCTTTTCTCATCAGCTCCTGATAGCGTTGCTGTAATACTTTTAACTCTTCTGTCAGTATTTCTTCTGCAATCCCTGCTGCATTCGTACGTACAATGATGCCGTAGTCTTCATCTGTATATTTTTTTGCAAGGGAATCTAATCTCTCTCTTTCCTCTTTCTTTCGAATTTTTTTTGAAATACCGATACGTTTTTCTGTAAGAGTAAAAACAAAATATTTGCCATCCAGACTAACGTTTCCTGTGCATACCGGCAGTTTTGTCTTAACAGCATCTTTCGTAATCTGCACTAAAATAATATCTCCGCCGTAAAGCTTATTTTCATGTCCAGGAGATAACTTTATCGGCTGTTCTCCAGATAAGGAATAATAACATTTCTGTCCCTCGCCTATTTCTAAAAAAGCTCCCTGAATTCCTTCCGCAATACGTTCTACTCTGGCTGCATAAATATTTCCAAGAAGACTTTCCTGTTCCTTTGGCTCACAATAAAGTTCTTCCGGAATACCATCCTGAAAATATCCATAACAGATGACTCCTTCTTTTTCTGATATGACTAACTTATTTTTTTTAATTTCCATATATGATAACCTCAATTTAATCTTCTGGCTGAAAAAAGACCGATGAACTTCTTCACCGGCCTTTTTATATAATTATATTAAATATATACTTTAATCTTTCGATACTTCACACCATGTGCAGATGCCTGACGATGACTGGAATAATAGACATCAATCCTTTTTCCTTTGATTGCTCCTCCAGTATCTTCTGCTGTATAGATAATCTTACCAATCTTAACCTTCGTTCCTAAAGGAATTAATCGCTTATCTACTGCAATCGTATGCTTTGCTCTTGGTCTTTTCCCACTGGCAGTCATACAGCCTGCCCACTTTCCTGCACAACTTCTACAGTTACAGTAACCGGTTGTGCGGACACGCATTGTTATGTAATTCTTAACAGTAACAACACTTTGTGCACAAATGTTTGTTCCGGCAATCCTTGCTGTAATAACTGCAGTACCTTTATCTTTTGCGGTAACCTGTCCGTTACGCTTTACCGTTGCAACTCTTTTCTTACTGGAAGTCCAGATTATCTTCTTTGAGCGGCTGTTAGATATGTTCACTCTTAACTTAATCTTATCGCCCCGCTCTACAACGGAACCCACTTTATTCAATCGTATCGACGCCTGTGGCTGAACACTTAACTGTGTATTGTTCGAATTAATCTGTTGTGCAGAAACCTTCTGCGGGAAAAGGCAGAGAAAGCTTAACATAAAAATGAATGCTGCGATGATGTTATACTGTTTACACTTCATAATAGACCTCCTTTTCGTCTTTCAATTTCTATTACGAAATGTATTATAACATATTCATCACATTTTGTTAACCCTTTTTTAACAAAAAGAGTAATCTAATTAATATTTTTGTAATATTTACTCTTCCGGATGCTTTTCTTCAGCAATATCCCAGCCGACAGAACCTAATGGCTGAAGCTCTCCATCTTTTTTTAAATAGGTTTCCAGACGGTGATACTGAAATCCCATTGGATCATAATCATATCCAAGATATTTACAAAAAGCTTCCATAACAAGCTGTGGTTTTAAATTCTCTGCACTACCGGTAACCAGCTTCATAAAGATTCCTTCCTGTTTTAATGGAAGCCCCGGAATAAGCGGTTCAGATTCATATTCACGAATATCAAGAATCAACGGTGCAATATCTACTTCTTTTTCCGAACGCTTCGTTTTCTTTATAACCGGAATCTTCTCCTGAAGATAAAAAGGCTGGGTACGTTTTAAAAATGCATCTTTATAATAATAGCCTTCGCGAAATGTTACAAGATAATCTGCTGCCTCTGTTACTGCCATACAGTTTTTCTCTTTTTCATCAATTTCTTTAAATTCAAGGACAGAAATCCCCTCATTCATTACCGCATTGATGCGTTTCAGCATTTCCTCACTGCTATAAGACCAGTCAAAAGAAATATCCGCATATTCTCCTTCACTGGTCATCCCAAGACCAAGCGGTGCAGCAAAACTCATAATCTGATGAGGACTCATTCCTTTTGAAAAAGAAACAGGAAGCTCTGCACGCATCAATGCCTTTTGAAAATATCTTTGTACATCCAGATGTCCTATAAATTTCAGAACTCCTGTTTTAGTCCATTTTACTCTTACTTTCATAGCAGACACCTCCTCCAAATCTTGCCGCTCCACAGCCGGAACATTTCTCACGACAGTTTGGGGTCACCTTTTCTGCCATCGCGTTATTCCATTCACGTTTTAAAAATTCTTTTGTTACACCGATATCAATGAAATCCCATGGGAAGACTTCATCAAGCTCTCTCTTTCTTGTTGTATAGAAATGATAATCAAGAGCATTTTCCTCCATCGTTTCCATCCAGATATCATAATTAAAAAACTCTGTCCATGCATCATAGATACAGCCTTTTTTATAAACATCATAAATCACTTTACAAATACGGCGGTCACCACGAGCAAGAATTCCTTCTAAAACTGTAGTCTTAGCATCATGCCACTTAAAAGACAGGCTACGATGATTATGCTGAATCTTAAATTCATCATTGACGATATGTGCTTTCTGCTTATATTCATCCTCCTCACACATCGATGCCCACTGGAATGGGGTAAATGGTTTTGGAACAAAGAACGAAGCACTTGCACCAACAGAAATACGGCCATGACGATATTCCGCATCCATACTATAGTAATTCATGGCGATCTTTTCAGCAAGATGAGCGATTCCTTTAATATCTTCCTCTGTTTCTGTTGGGAGTCCCATCATGAAATAAAGTTTTACTTTACTCCATCCTCCTTTAAATGCTTCCATTGCCCCATGAAGAATCACTTCTTCTGTAAGCCCTTTATTAATGACATCACGCATTCTCTGTGTTCCGGCTTCCGGAGCAAAAGTAAGGCTGCTCTTTCGTACATCCTGCACTTTGCTCATAACATCCAAAGAAAATGCATCGATTCTAAGAGATGGCAATGCGATATTAATATTTTTTGCACGATAATTATCAATTAAATAATTACATAATTCCGGTAAATGACTGTAATCACTTGAACTTAGGGAACTCAGAGAAATCTCGTCATTTCCAGTTCCTTTAATCCCGGTTGAAGCAAGTTTTTCAAGCATTGGAAGAGAACGTTCTCTTAACGGACGATAAATCATACCCGCCTGACAAAAACGGCAGCCCCTTGTACATCCACGTTGAATCTCAAGCACACAACGATCCTGCGTTACTTTAATATAGGGAACAATCTGCTTTTCCGGATAAAAAGTATTGGATAAATCCATCTGTACCTGTTTTAAGATTGTTCTTGGGACATCCTCGTAAAGAGGTTCAAAAGAAGCAATCGTTCCGTCTTCATTATAAGTTGTCTCATAAAGAGAAGGAACATAAATACCCGGAATATGAGAAGCTTTCCGAAGAAATTCTTTACGGCTTCCTCCATTTTGCTTATGTTCTTTATATAAATCCATCAGATCATAATATACTGTTTCACTTTCCCCGATATAAAACATATCAAAAAAGTCTGCAAGTGGCTCCGGATTATAAGTACAAGGTCCTCCACCAATAACAAATGGAGCATCTTCCCTTCTATCCTTCGCATAAATACCAATCTGACTCAGATCAAGAACCTGCAAAATATTTGTATAGCACATTTCATACTGAATCGTGATTGCCAGAAAATCGAACATAAATACAGGGTCCTGACTTTCTAATGCAAAGAGCGGAATATTTTCCTCACGCATCACTTTATCAAGATCTACCCAAGGAGAAAATACACGTTCACAGTAGATATCATCCCTGCGGTTCATCTGATCATATATGATCTTCATCCCTAAATGAGACATCCCGATCTCGTACACATCCGGGAAGCACATCGCAAACCTTATTTTCCCTTCCGGGTCTTTCCTTACCATGTTTACTTCATTCCCAATATAGCGTACTGGTTTCTCTATTTTTAGCAATATTTCATCGGTTAATGCTAAATTATTCATAAAATTCCCTTTCATTGTTGTTTATTTTTCACAAAACATATATTTGCTTAAATTTTAATATTTAAGTGATTTTTAATGTGAATTCAAACAAATTTATGCATCAGTTTTTCTATAATATCAAAAAAATTCACTTTTTGCAAATTCCAGACTCTTTAAAAGTATGTGGACTAAAAAGATCAACTGGATAAACGAACAAGAATAGTTATTTTTTATTTTCTCTTTTTTCTTTTGCTCCAAAGATATCTGATCAAACTACCCTGCCTTACTTCCGAGCACATTCTCCTTCACTTCCCCGCAGGATTCCCAGTCCATGTTCTAGATTTGGAAGCAGAAACTCTAAAGATTCCTTCACTGCTTTCGGACTGCCCGGAAGGTTAATAATCAATGTTCTTTTGCGGATTCCTGATACAGCACGACTAAACATGGCACGAGGGGTAATCGTCATAGAATAATTACGAATTGCTTCAGCAATTCCATTTGCCATACGATTGCAAACGGCAATCGTTGCTTCCGGTGTTCTGTCGCGTTCAGAAAAACCTGTTCCACCCGTTGTAAAAATAACGTTCACCTGACGCTGGTCACTTAAACGCATGAGTTCTTTTTCTAAAAGGAGTTGTTCATCAGCAAGAAGAAGCGTTTCTTTTATATCATATCCTGCAGATTTTAGCATTTCTACAATAGCTGGCCCGCTTTTATCCTCCCTTTCTCCTGCTGCTCCTTTATCACTTAAAGTAATCACTGCTGCTGTATACGGTCTGTCTGCTTTAGGTAAAATACAGGTAACTTCCTGACCGACTTTAATGTGTCCTCCCTCTACTACTTCTGCAAACACGCCTTCTCTTGGCATAATGCAGTCACCCATTTTTTTATAGATTACGCAATGATTATGACATTCTTTTCCAATCTGTGTCATTTCTAAAACAACATCGCCGATAACAAAACGGGTGCCGACCGGCATCGCACTAAAATCAAAGCCCTCAACAATTAAGTTTTCGCCAAAAGATCCTGGATGGATATCTGCTCCTTTTGCCTTAAATGCATCAACTTTTTCTTGGGAAAGAAGACTGATCTGACGATGCCATTTGCCGCCATGGGCATCACCTTCTATTCCCCAGTCTGCTATAATATTTGCTTCTTCGATGAAATGTTTTTGTACCCCTCTTTTCTCACTGATACAAATCCCAGTGATTTTTCCCATAATATCTTCTCCTCTCATCCACCAATCTGCCCCATAAAATGTTTTTCCGACACGCTTTTTACATCTTCAAAACAGTGCATCTGTGGTTTGTTTTTTATGCTTTCTATTAATATTTTTTGAATACTTTCCTGCCGTTTTTCTTTATGTTCCATCCGCAATGCAGGCTTTAATGCCCACCGCTGCTCGTAGCAGAGGCATGGCTTTATATCTCCTGTCGAAGTCATTCGGATACGGTTGCATAAATTACAGAACTTTCCATGTATCGCACTGATAAAACCGATATTTCCCTTGAATCTTTCGATGGAATAATAAACAGCCGGTCCATTTCCATATATCCGAAAATCTTCTGTTAAATTGCCGTAATACCTCATGATTTTCTCTTTTAGCTCTTCGTTAGAAATACTTTGTGGTATATTTCCATAACCAATCGGCATCATTTCAATAAAACGTACACTTAATGGCAGATTTTTCGCAAGCTGGGTAAGTGGCAGCCACTCTTCCTCATTCATTCCTTTTTGTAAAACAGCGTTGATTTTTACCGGAATACCAGACTCTACCGCCTTTGTAATGGATGCAAGAACAACTGATAATTTATCAAATCCTGTAACCTGTTTATATTTTTCTTTGTCTAATGTATCTAAGCTGATATTTACTGCATCAAGACCTGCCTGCATCAAACTTTCTAATTGTTCTCCCAGCAACAGACCATTTGTTGTTAATGTGACAACTTCTGTCCCCGGAATCTCTTTTATCATACGAATTAATTTAGAACATTCTCTTCTTACAAGCGGTTCCCCTCCCGTAATTTTAAAACGGGTAATCCCTAGCTTTACTGCCTCCTGACAGACTGCCGTAATCTCTTCATACGTAAGAATATCCTTCATTGGAATCCAGTCAGCCCCGTCCGGCATGCAGTAGCAGCAGCGAAGATTACAACGGTCAGTAATAGAAATCCGCATATAATTTATCTCTCTGCCGTAACTATCTCTTATCCCTGTTTTTATCATTATAAAAATACCTTTTTATCTATTTTTATCTTGCTTTGGCATATTTTTAAACTCAAGAAATGCCATGATAATAGTGACAACTGCTGATAAAAAGTCGGCAATCGGTCCACAATAAATACAGCCTTCAATTCCCATAAATCGTGGCAGAATCAAAAGCAATGGTATGAAGAAAATAATCTGTCTTGTAAGAGACAGGAAAATACCCTTTGCCGGCTTTCCGATGGATGTAAAGAACGTGGATGTAATTGGCTGCAAGGCATCTAACCAGATAAAGAATAAGAAGATACGGAAGAAGCGTACTCCAAATGTAAAATATTCTGGCTCTCCTGTTCCAAAAAGTCCAAGAATCTGTCTCGGGAAAATCTGAAACAGTACAAAAGAAAAAATAGAAATTATTACTCCTGTTAATGCTGCAAGTCTATATGCTTTACGTACACGATCATACTTTTTAGCGCCGTAATTAAAACTCTCCACCGGCTGACTTCCCTGAGAAAGTCCGATTACAATAGAGAAAAATATCTGATTTACTTTAATTACGATTCCCGCACATGCCAGAGGAATCGCTTCTCCATAAATGGAAGATGCCCCATAAAAAGTCAATGAATTATTCATTACGATCTGCACGAGCATCATAGCAATCTGATTAAAAAAAGAAGCCATACCTATCTGTGCAGTTCTTCCAATATATTTTATCTGTGGATAAAAATGCTCTTTTTTTAACGGAATCGTTTTAAAATGAAGCAGATAATGAATAACAATAATCGCAGAAATAATCTGTCCGATAATCGTCGCCCAGGCTGCTCCAGCCATTCCCCATCGAAAGACCATAACAAATACCGCATCTAATATTGTATTAACAATCGCACCGACCAGATTACAAATCATCGCCATCTGTGGACTTCCATCCGCACGAATCAGATGACATCCTCCGGCTGTTAAAATCATAAATGGAAAACCGATTGCCGTAATACGTACATACGTCTGTGCATAGGGAAGTACGTCACCCGGAGCACCAAATCCTTTTAAAAGCGGCGTTAAAAATATCTCTGCAATTCCAAACAAGATTACACCGCTGCCGATCAGACATACAATAGCATTTCCAACAAAATATACTGCTCTTTCACTGCTTCCCCTTCCCATATTTAAATTAAAACAGGACGCACCACCGATACCAAACATTAAGGCAAGCGCAATGCAAGATGTTGTTAACGGAAACGCAACGTTCGTCGCCGCATTGCCAAGCGTACCGACTGCCTGTCCGATAAATAACTGATCAACAATATTATATAAAGCACTGACAATCATCGCAATAATACTTGGAACAGCAAACTTAACCATTAAAGAAGCGACAGAAGCCTCCCCCAATGGGTTTCCCGCCTGTATATTCTCTTTTTGTTCTTCACTCATATTTCCTCTCCTCTTTTCGTACTGCATAAAATGCGGCTGTCTTATCTAAACAGACAGCCACTTTTATTATAGCATCAATTTTACAAAATAAACAAACAAATATTTAGATTCTCAGAAATTATTTCTTTTAATCTCTCACAGCGATTCCTCCACTGAAAAATTCATATTTTTGATATAACTTTCCATAAACTTTTTATTTTCTGCCAAAGATACATGTATACAATTATTTGCAATATTTTTAGCCCGGACACGATAAGATTGATCCAACAAAAAGGACTGTACCCCCTGACCTGCTCCATTTCCTATTGAAATGATCTTCTCCCTGGATACCGGTGGCAAAAGTCCAATCGATAACGCATTATCTATATCAATATAATTGCCAAATGCTCCTGCTAATACAAGATAATCTATACTTTCCAGTGTGAGACCTGCCTCTTCTAATAAAGCCAGACAACCGGAACAAATCGAGCTTTTTGCCATCTGAATCTGACGGATATCTTTTTGAGAAATATAAACTGGATGCTCTCCTTCTGTAAAATAAAATGCCATATTATATTCTTCTGCTTCATGCAAATATCTTATCCATGGACTATATGGATTCATTCTTCTGCATTCATCCGGGTCAAGCAAGGTTCCCGTTTCATCAATTAAACCAGCTTTTCTAAGTTCTGCTACGGCATCAATAATTGCTGAACCACATAATCCCTGTGGCGTTCCTTCTCCGATCACTTTGTAAGTAAGCTGATTATTTTTGAAGGAAACTTTCTCGATTGCCCCATTTGTTCCACGCATGCCACAGGCAATATTTCCACCTTCTAACGCCGGACCACAAGCCGTAGATGCTGCCAGAAACTTTGGAAATGTCCCTACCGCAAGTTCCCCATTCGTGCCAAGATCAACCATTAAATATATTTTATCCTTCTTCGTTAACGTAAGAAGTACGGATGTTGTATCTGCACCAACAAATCCACCCAATAACGGTAAAAACTCTACTACTGCATTTGGATTACAGCATAATCCCGTCTCTCTTCCTGTTACAACTACTTCTTCTTTTATAATATTGGCAAAAGGATTCACTCCAAGGAAATATGGATTCATCCCATAAAACAAGTGCTGCATCGTACTGTTTCCACAAAGAACGACATGATAAATATTCTCTTTCAAATCTTGATACTCACTTCTTGCCTCTTCAAGCAGTTCATTCAATGTATCTATGACACAATCCCTTAATCTTTGCAGCATTTCGGGATTATCTCTTACACAGGAATTCCGCGTAATCACATCCGCTCCATAAGCTGTCTGTTTATTTAAAGCAGACTTTGTCGCAATTAATTCTCCTGTATTCAGATTATAAATATATACTGCAGCCGTTGTCGTTCCGATATCTGCCGCCACACCATAACAATACGGAGTAGTATCTCCTTCTTCCACTGCAGTAATCTCATCATTAAAATACACAAAGGTACAGCCAGTAAAATCAAGCGAAACATTCATCATCGAAAACTTTTGCATAACAGAAAGAGGTACTTTTTCAGTCTGCGAGAAAAACGTATTCTTTTCTCGCATCTTTTCGATAATTTCATCTTTGGTCACATATTTTTTAGAAACAGAAGGATGCAATTCTATATTTAAAGGAGCTGCCTTTGTTAATACGACTGTCTCCTGCCTATAATCTGACT
This sequence comes from Anaerobutyricum soehngenii, assembly GCF_009697165.1. Classification (NCBI taxonomy): domain Bacteria; kingdom Bacillati; phylum Bacillota; class Clostridia; order Lachnospirales; family Lachnospiraceae; genus Anaerobutyricum; species Anaerobutyricum soehngenii. Next base: position 94,952 of record NZ_VULP01000008.1, read on the forward strand.
CCTTTAAGCAAATCTCCATATCCTCTGTAATCTCTGTCTGGCAGGCAAGAACTTCTTTAAAGTTCTCATCCGTTTTCCCTTTGATACGCACCCTGCATTTTCCACATGTGCCGTTCCCCCCACAGACAAGATTTAGTGGAAAACCTGCTAATTCACAAGCAGCAAATAATTTCCCTCCATCCACAGCAATCTTTTTGTTCTGATTTATAAAATAAATTTGATAACTCATTTATACAATGCCTTTCGTTATATTTTTATATAAGAAACTCTTTACTCATAATCCTGTCCATCGAAGCTTTCATCTCCTGACTGGCGGTTAATGAACTTTGGATGATACTTGGAATAGACGATAATCTGCTCTTTATAAAGTCCATGATATCCGGAAAGCATATAGCTTATGGATATTGCAATTAAAATATAAGGAACTCCTTCAAAACCAAATAGCTCAAATCCTATGAGCATAGAAGCGATTGGACAGTTTGTTACGCCACAGAACAGGGCAAGCATTCCTGTTGCCGCACAAAGAGACGGAGAAATCCCAAAAACATGTCCAAACAGGCATCCAAATGTCGCTCCTGTAAAAAAGGCTGGTACGATCTCGCCGCCTTTATATCCTGCTGCAAGGGTCAGGGCAGTTAATAACATTTTTAAAAGAAAAGCATAGGCGGGAACACTTCCTTCAATCGCTTTGGCAATCATTTCTGTTCCTGCTCCATTATAATCATATGTACCTATCAATAATGTCATTCCAATGACAAGGAATCCACCTGCCATAGCTCTTATATATGCATTTTTAAAAAACTTACTGTAAAATAATCCTGCTCCTTTTAAAAACAGGCAAAATACAACACTTAATCCTGCACAAAAAATGCCCAGTAATACAATTTTAGCGCTGTTTAAAAAAGTAAGTTCTGGTATGCCATGAATCATGAATGCTTCTGGGTTGATTCCCATATTTACTGCAAAACGATTGGCCACGATTGAGGAAAAAACACATGGAACTAATGCTGCATAATGCATAATCCCAACACTGATCATTTCCATAGGAAAAATCGCTGCCGCAAGAGGTGTTCCAAATACAACAGAAAAGGCTGCACTCATTCCACTCATCACCAAAAGCTTTCTGTCTCCCTCTTCAAATTTAAAAAGTCTGCCAATCGTGTTACCGATACTTGCTCCCATCTGAAGGGCTGCCCCTTCACGCCCGGCAGACCCACCAAATAAATGTGTGATAATCGTAGCCGCAAAAATAAGGGGAGCCATGTAGGCTGGTACATCCTGGTCTTTCCCATGTACCGCTGTCATAATAATATTCGTTCCCTTATCCTGTCTCACTCCACAAAGGTGATACAACAATACGATTACAATTCCGCCAGCGGGTAAAAAATATAATAAAAATGGATATTCTCCCCGAAGCATGGTTACTTTTTTCAGACAAAAAGAAAATGCACTGCTAAATGCCCCAACACCAACTCCCGTCAGACCTGCCATAAACAACCATAATGCACAGGTCTTTAAATTATAATAAATCTTTCTTAAATACCTCTCACCTATTTCTCGCATATTTTATTCCTTCCTCTTTCTTTTAAGAAAGTGTACTCTATTTGAATTTATATTGTCAAGTTCTGGCGAAAAAAGAATTGACATCCTTTTTATTTCGTGATAAATTAAATCCTGTAAATGCGATGAAGAGGAATAGTAGAATGATGAAAGCATCCAGAGAGCTGCTGGTTGGTGCGAAGCAGTAGTAGACATGATTTGAACTCGCCTCTGAGCAGCCTGTTGAACCGCATGATTGCAGTAGGCAGCGCCGGAAACCTGACCGTTATAACAGGAGGATATAAGACTTTTGAGTCCGTATCTATAATGAGTGCATACCTTACTTTTTAAGTATCGTGTGAATAAGAGTGGTACCGCGGAATTATTTTCTCCGTCTCTTTTCAGCATCTGCCTTTTGGTATTTGCCATTAAAGAGACGGAGTTTTTTATTCTACAGGATATATTTTCCTGTAATATGTTGTTTTTAACTTAAGGAGGATTTTCTATTATGAAGTATGCAGATAAGTATAAACCAATGTATTTTCCAGCTCCAGCCGGATATAATAAATGGATGGAGAAAGACCATATCGAACAGCCACCTGTCTGGTGTTCTGTTGACTTACGTGATGGTAATCAGGCTCTGATCATCCCTATGAGTTTAGAAGAAAAAATCGAATTCTTTAAATTGTTAGTTGATGTTGGTTTTAAAGAAATCGAGGTTGGTTTCCCAGCTGCTTCTGAGACAGAATATGAATTCTGCCGTACATTGATCGAACGAAATCTGATTCCGGATGATGTAACGATTCAGGTTCTGACTCAGGCAAGAGAACATATCATTAAAAAGACATTTGAAGCCATTGAGGGTGCTAAAAACGTAATCGTTCATCTGTACAACTCTACTTCTGTTGCACAGCGTGAGCAGGTATTTAAAAAAGATAAAGAACATATTATTCAGATTGCTGTAGAAGGTGCTGAATTATTACAGAAACTGATGGAAGAAAATGGAGGAAAATATCGTTTTGAATACTCTCCTGAAAGTTTTACAGGAACAGAGATGGATTTTGCATTAGAAATCTGTAATGCTGTATTAGATGTATGGAAACCAAAGAAAGAGTTACCTGCTATCATCAATCTTCCTGCTACTGTTTCCCACTCTCTGCCTCATGTTTACGCAAGCCAGATTGAATTTATGAGCGAGAACTTAAAATACAGAGATAATGTTGTATTATCTGTTCATCCTCATAACGATCGTGGAACAGGTGTTGCCGATACAGAATTAGCTGTTCTTGCAGGAGCTGATCGTGTGGAAGGAACATTATTTGGTAATGGAGAACGTACAGGTAATGTAGATATCATTACATTAGCTTTAAATATGTATGCGCATGGTGTAGAGCCAAACTTAGACTTTACAGACTTGCCACATATCGTAAAAGTATATGAAAAAGTAACAAGAATGCATGTATATGAAAGACAGCCATATGCAGGAAAGCTTGTATTTGCTGCCTTCTCCGGTTCTCATCAGGATGCTATCGCAAAAGGTATGCTGTGGCGTGAAACACATGACTGCGATAAATGGACTGTACCATATCTGCCAATTGATCCAAAAGATCTTGGAAGAGAATACGAAGCAGATGTTATCCGTATCAATAGCCAGTCTGGAAAAGGCGGTATCGGATTCCTTCTGGAAAAAACATATGGTATTCGTATTCCAACTAAAATGCGTGAAGAAGTTGGTTATTCTGTAAAAGATGTTTCCGACCACACACATAAAGAATTACAGCCAAAAGAAGTATTAAAAGTATTCAACGAAAAATATGTTAATATTTGTGATCCAATCGAATTACTCGAAGTACACTTCAAACAGGAGCATGGTGGAATTTCAACAGAAATTATCCTGAACAAATATGGTGTACATAAAGTATATCATGGAAAAGGAAATGGTCGTCTTGATGCTGTAAGTAACGCATTAAAACGCCACTCTAACTTAGACTACACGATCTCCACTTACGAAGAACACGCCCTGAAAATGGGATCAAACTCCCAGGCATGTGCGTACGTTGCCATCTACGGAAACGATGGAAATACATACTGGGGCGTAGGAATTGATGACGATATTATCAATGCATCCGTAAAGGCGTTAATCAGCGCTGTAAACCGCTACGAAAAATGTGAAGATGGAAAAGAAAACTAAATCCTGACTTGCCAAAAGAGACGAAGCAATCACTTTTGCTTCGTCTCTTTTACTCATATAATGTTTATCTTCTTATTACGCTGATACATGTTCCCATACAATCCATTTCATCCATACGATGTAAAATAATATCTTTTCCCCTTCCATTCAGACATTCTAAGCAATAATCGTTTCCTTTCATCTTAAAGTATCGAAAATACGCTTTCAATCCATCTGTAAAGACAGCTCTCTCCCCTAGTTCTGGAAAGCGATTTTCAAGTAATATCCTATCCCCCTTACAATATGCCGGTGCAAAATTATTACTTGTGATTTCTATTGCCAGATATACTTTTTTAATCATCGTATATTCATTCTCCACATTACAGCTATTATAATAAATACCATCTGACACCTTACCAACAGGAACAAGACATGGTATTCTATGTTTCATTTTATGTATATTCATTCGTTCATTCTGTGCTGCTTTACTTTCAAAACGCGCCACAATACGAATAACTGCCCGGCCATGATTTCCACATTCTCTATAATTTTTAATTAGTTCCTCCTCTTCCTGTTCACATTCTAAATATTTATTTTCACCTAATAAATATTCAACTGTAACACCCAGTGCCTGTGCAAGCTGAAAGGCAGTAGACACCTTTGGGTCCTTTACTTTTTGATAATAGATGTTACGTAATGTTTCAAAAGGAACACCGGAGGTATCTGCTAATTTCTGCAAAGATATATCTTGTTCTATCATTAAGTCACGAATCTTCTTACTAAACATACTATCTCCTACGGGTCATTACTGACATGAATTTTTTTAAACATTTATGAATATTATGTTATTCCTAATATTTTATTATGTCAATATCCATATTAAAATGTAACATAAATAATTCAGAGAGGAGATTTATTATATGTCTGACGTTTCTATTACTTATGCAGGAATTTTTCATGTTAAAGATGACCTTTGGCGATTTATTAACACAATGGAAGATCATCAAAAGGTACTTGTTTTTACAATTAATGGTGAAAACAACATTAAAAGTATTTTTCGTATTGAAACTTCCGGAATTCAAAAACTTCTAATGCAGATTGGAATTCCTGCCAACCTGCTAGGTTTTTCTTACATAGTGACCGCATTAGAATTGATTGCTCTTAACCCCGAATATTTAAACAATATTACAAAAGGATTATATGCTGATGTTTCCGAAAAGTGTTCAAGTACACCCGTTCGTGTAGAACGTAATATCCGGCATGCAATTGAAATTGGATTTTTAAAAGGGAATTTAGAGATGATTAAAAAGATCTTTACCTCTTCTAACTACTCAGATAAAGGAGCACCGACTAATTCTAACTTTTTAGCCGCGATCTATTATTATATGGTGAATAATGAATTATAGATGTAGTCAAAAAAACAAAACCCGGAAGTATATTATGTGAAACTTTTTATCACTTACAACATTTACAATTAATCTCTGTTGTTTCCAGTGATATTCCCATAATATACTTCCGGGTTTTTATTTATTATTTTATCTCAGTCGAGAAGACTCCCACCTCTTTCAGGTGGTGAGTGACAGCTCGGCTTGAATTACTACTGAACGGAATTATGTTTGACAGAAGCAGTAAGCGTTCCTCCCTGTTCGTCAATGATAATCGTATCTTGTGGATACACTTCTCCTGAAAGAATCATCCTTGCCGCAAGCGTATCAACATGTTTTGTAAGGTATCTCTTTAATGGACGGGCACCATATGCCGGTTCATATCCATGATCAATTACATAATTCTTTGCAGCATCTGTCAAGCGGATTACCAGTTCTTTATCCTCAAGACGTTTATTAACATCAGCAAGAAGTAATTCAATAATTCCGCCAATATTACTCTTCGTAAGAGGTTTAAACATAATAATCTCATCCAGACGGTTCAGGAATTCCGGACGGAAATGTGCACGAAGGTCATTCATAACCATGTTTTCTGCATCGGTCTTAATATTGCCTTCCTCATCAATTCCCTCGAGCAGATACTGGGAACCGATATTGGAGGTCATAATTAATATCGTGTTCTTAAAGTCTACCGTTCTGCCCTGGGAATCGGTGATGTGTCCGTCATCAAGTACCTGTAACAGCACATTAAATACATCAGGATGTGCCTTTTCTATCTCATCAAAAAGAACAACCGAGTATGGTTTTCTTCTGACGGCTTCGGTAAGCTGACCGCCCTCTTCATATCCTACGTATCCTGGAGGCGCTCCAATCAGACGAGATACGGAATATTTCTCCATATACTCACTCATATCAATACGAACCATGTTCTGTTCATTGTCAAACAGGCTTGCAGCAAGTGCCTTTGCAAGTTCCGTCTTACCTACACCAGTAGGTCCAAGGAACATAAAGGAACCGATTGGCTTATTTGGATCTTTAATTCCTGCTTTAGAACGAATGATCGCTTCGGTAACCTTTTCCACACCCTCATCCTGACCGACTACTCTCTTATGAAGTTCTTTATCAAGATTTAATGTTTTATTTCTTTCACTTTCCGTAAGTTTTGCTACTGGAATACCTGTCCAGCGGCTGATGATCGTTGCTATTTCATCATCCGTAACAGATTCATGTACCATAGAAGACTCTCTCTTCTTTGCACTTTCTTCTGCTTCTTCTAATTGTTTTTGAAGTTCCGGAAGTTTACCATATTGAAGTTCTGCTGCTTTATTTAAATCATAGTTACGCTGTGCGATCTGAATCTCATTATTTAAACTCTCAATTTCTTCTTTTAACTTTGAAACACGCTCCACTGCGGATTTCTCCTGATCCCAGGATGCCTTTCTTGACTTAAAGTCCTCACGCAGCTCTGCTAATTCTTTCTGAAGATTCTCCAGACGTTCTACACTAAGCCGATCCGTTTCTTTCTTCAAAGCTGCTTCCTCAATCTCTAACTGCATAATCTTTCTCTGTACTTCATCAAGATCTGCTGGAAGCGAATCCAGTTCGGTCTTAATCATCGCACAAGCTTCATCCACAAGGTCAATTGCCTTATCTGGAAGGAAACGATCTGTAATATAACGGTTGGATAACACAGCAGCACTAACTAACGCACTGTCTGCAATCTTTACACCATGATATACTTCATAACGGTCTTTTAAACCTCTTAAGATAGAAATCGTATCTTCCACAGTTGGTTCATCAACCATAACCGGCTGGAAACGACGCTCTAATGCGGCATCTTTTTCAATATACTGACGGTACTCATTCAGTGTTGTAGCACCGATACAGTGAAGTTCACCTCTGGCAAGCATAGGCTTTAATAAGTTACCTGCATCCATCGCACCGTCTGTCTTACCGGCACCAACAATTGTATGCAGCTCATCAATAAACAACAGAATCTGTCCATCACTCGCTTTGATTTCTTCAAGAACCGCTTTTAAACGTTCCTCAAATTCACCACGATACTTTGCTCCGGCAACTAATGAACCCATATCAAGGGCAAATAACTTCTTATCCTTTAAAGAATCTGGCACATCACCTTTCACGATTCGCTGTGCAAGGCCTTCAACAACGGCTGTTTTACCAACACCAGGTTCACCAATCAATACCGGATTATTCTTTGTCTTTCTTGAAAGGATACGAACCACGTTACGAATCTCGCTGTCACGACCAATCACCGGATCAAGCTTCTGTTGTTTTGCTCGTTCTACAAGATCATAACCATATTTTTCAAGTGTCTCATAAGTGGCTTCTGGGTTATCACTGACAACCTTCTGGTTACCTCTTACCGTAGATAATGCCTGAAGAAAGCGCTCTCTTGTAATTCCATATGCCTGAAACAGTTTCTTAATCTCTGTATTCGGATACTTCATTAAAGAAAGGAAAAGATGTTCTACAGAAACATACTCATCTCCCATTGCCTTCGCTTCATCCTCCGCACTCACAAGTACCTGATTCAAAGACTTACTAATATAAGTCTGTCCACCGGAAACTTTTGGCTTCTTCTCAACTGCCTGCTGTACCTGTGACAGAAATGCTTCTTTATTCACTTCCATCTTCTCAATCAGCTTTAAAATCAGACTATCCTCAATGGTAAGTAAGCTGTATAAAAAATGCTCCTGATCAATCTCCGGACTGCCATACTGATAAGCCAGTTTCTCACAACTGTTCACAGCCTCTAATGACTTTTGCGTAAATTTATTTATATTCATATAAGTTCCTCCTAACCCGAAGATGCTTATTTGTTCTACACTTCGTATAACATATATATAGCACCTTCTATTAGCCACGTCAAGGGTCGAGTGCTAATTATTTGTGAAAATTTTGTGAACACTACAAGCCATGCATATTTCCATGAAAAAAACTCCTTCAAGCTTGCATGAAAAGGAGGTTTCTTTCATGGAAATATATAGGGCGACAGCCCTACAGCGAGGGAATTCTTTCCCGAGCTGTGCATGGCGTAATATTCTCTTTCGCACTCAGTTTTCTTGATTTTACCACATTTTTACAACAAATCTTTGTTCTTGAAATGATGGTTGCTCATTACCGTAAAATTCTTGTTTCGTTCTACACGAAAGACCTGTGCCATTCTATCTCACTTCCTTTCCAGACAGAAAAAGACGCAAGCCACATTTCTATGACTCACGCCTTTCTCTGCACTTCATTATTAAATTGAAAATTTCTATTCTTCTTTCCTTTGTTCTAACAATTCTCTCGCATTTGCAATAGCAAGGGATAGCTTCTGTTCTAAAAGTTCTTTTGGAGGCATTTTGGTCATATACTGTCCCACATGAATATTTCCATGATCCAATTGCATTAATTCTATAGTTTCCTGTGATTTTTCTGCACATAATATAAGTGCAACCGGACTTTCTTCACCTTCCACTCTTTCATTCTTTTCCAGCCATCGCAAATACAGCTCGACTTGTCCTTTATCCTGCGGTTCAAATTCCCCAAGCTTTAGTTCGACAAGAACCAACCTTCTCAAGCCTCTATGATAGAATAATAAATCCATATAGTAGTCCTTGCCATCCAGTACAAAATGTTTCTGTCTTGCTAAAAATGCAAAATCCGATTCCATTTCCAGAATAAATTTTTCTAATTCTGCAAGAATAGCATTTTCTAAATCTTTTTCACTATAAGTATCACGTAAACCGAGAAAATCAAGCATATATGGATCTCTGTAAAAAAGATCCAGACTCATTTTTCCATCATCTCGTAATTCCGCAATTTCATTTTTAATCGTTTCTTCTGGTTTCTTCGATATTGCAGTTCGTTCATAAAGCATGGATTTTTTTCTTTCACGCAGTGTTCGCATTGACCAGCTTTCCTGCATACACATTGCAGCATAAAAATCTCTTTTTAACTCATCTTGTATTGGCAGAATCTCTACAAAATGCGACCAGGTCAATTGTTGCGACAATGTCGCAACTTTTTCGAAGTCAGGAAATTCCTGATAAAACTTAATCATTCTTGAAATTGATGTTTTATCAAATCCCGAACCATACTCCTGTTCCAGCCGTTTACTGACTTCTGCAACAACCTTTTTTCCATACTCAGGCTTATTATTTCCAGTTAACTCCACACTAAGTCTTTTTCCAATTCCCCAATTAAGAGAAATAATAGCATCATTCACAACTTTTTTTACATTAGTTTTCTTTTCCCTGATTAACGCATTTATTTCATCATAAATATTATCAATATTATCTGCTATTAATATCTCTTTTTTCATTATCGATTCCCTTCTATAACTTGAAATGCCAAATTGGCATTTCAAAACTGTCCCAACTGCTTACTGTTATATTACCCTATTTTTCTCATTATGCCTACTGCTATTTCATGTTCACATATAATAATGAGACCGCAATCACCTTTGCATTTTCCAAAACCACTTCATCCAGTTTATCCTCAAATTCCTTATCTTCATTGTACCAGAAAAATGATACGACGCTGATAAAACTCAGGCAGAGGTGCAGCAAACCTGCGATTTAAATCTTGTATTATTTTATCTGTATCCATGCTGTCCTCCTACCTTATAATTTTCCAATTTGCTTTTCGTTTTGTTCCGCCCTGTACCAATCTACCTTTTTCCTGTAAAGAAGCGAACATTCGAGAAATCGTTCTTTTCGATATACCCATTTTTTCTGCATAATAGGCCTGTGTTGCAGACGGATTCTTCTCTATAATCTGCAACAATTTTTCTATCTGCGTCTGTTCCTTATTAAGCGGCACTTCAGTGCCATTAGTGCCATCATCGGCGCCACATTTAACGCCATTAGCGTCATTTTTAGTGCCATTGGCGTTAATTATGGCGTTATTGGTATCAACCTGACCTCGATAAATATTGATACGTAAATCCACTTCGCCACCAATAAACTCCGGCTCTCGCAATCCGACAGCTTTTACTTTATCAATAATTCTCGGAATGCCGCTTCCCCAATGCTCAATCAGGTTCATATAGGCAAACGCATGGGCAAGGGCTTCATTTCTAATTTTGGAATAACCTTCTTTCATACGCTCCATCGTTTGTCCCATTGGCAGCTTTCCGGGAGAAGTGATTTCCAAACGGTTGTCATATACCGCAACCTGTATTGTACCATGATCCAGATAACTACGATGCACCATGGCATTGATGATCAACTCACGAATGGCATCCGGTGGAATCTCGTGACATCCTCCCCAACCTGTAGAGGTGGGAGCTTCCCATCCTCGGCAAGTTTGGTTCTCGTTCGATAGCACTACCGTGCTAAGCATATGCGAGCTATCCCCGTGTGTCCCACGGTTTGTATTAGGTTATTATGTTGCGGTCATGCATTTACCAGCCGCATTCCTCCATTTCTGATATTTATCGCCGCATTTACATCTCTGTCGTGATGGTTCCCGCACTGCGGACAATCCCACTCTCTTAACGCAAGATTTTTCGTTTTAACATTCTTGTAACCACAAACAGAACAGGTCTGGCTGCTTACAAAAAATCTACCCACCTTCATAAGCTTCTTACCCTGCTCCTCCAGTTTGTATTTCAAAAATATTGTGAACATTCCCCAGCCGTTATCCGAAACAGATTTCCCCAAATTTAGCGACCGCGACATCGCTTTCATATCTAAATCTTCTATACATACGCCATCATAAGCATTGGTTATCTGCCTTGACCGCTTATGCAGAAAGTCTTTTCGTTGATTGGAAACCTTTTCGTGAAGTTTTGCCACCTTAAGCCTCTGCTTATTGCGATTGTTTGAACCTTTCTGCATTTTGGAAAGCTTACGTTGTTCTCTCGCTAATTTTTCTCCGCATTCCTGTAATACCTTGGATAGGCAGGCTCCTTACCGTTGCTGTCACGATATAATTCATGCATGGAAAAATCTAAGCCTAAAAACTTTTGCAGTTCCTTTTCCTGTACTTGGTCTTCATACTCAAAAA